>QNCQ01000016.1 GCA_003645825.1 Fidelibacterota bacterium | reverse complement strand
GGGACACTTCCCCTTTACAAAAAATGTAGATATACAGCTTTCATTGCCTGACACAATACCCCCTGTTAAAATACCGCCACTTTTGACCATCCCATTTATCGAAAACGCCTTCAAACACGGTGTCAGTTACCAACGTCCCTCTTTCATCTACGTTATCTTTCAAATAAAGGATAACCGTCTTTTATTTACGGTACAAAATAGCATAGCTAAGCAACAAGAAAGGCAAGGGCTATCAGGGATTGGTCTGAAAAACGTTCAACTCCGACTGGACGCTTTATACGGAAAAGATTATATCCTTGACATAACCAACAAAGATGATGTATTTCAAGTAATTTTAGAGGTACCGTTATGATTACATGTATCGCAATTGATGATGAGCCACTGGCACTGCGACAGCTGGTTGGTTTTATTGAGAAAGTCCCTTATCTTAAATTGCTTGGCCAATTTTCTAGTGCTATAGAGGCTCTTGATTTTTTACGAAAGAAACCTGTAGACCTTATGTTTGTAGATATCAACATGCCCGATTTATCTGGCATGGACTTTGTCCGATCTCTTTCCCCAGTTCCCAGGGTAATTTTTGTAACCGCATACCGTGAATATGCAGTAGAAGCCTTTCGGGTAGACGCTGCTGACTACCTTGTTAAACCAATCTCATTCGCTGATTTCCTAAAGGCAGTTGAAAAAGCGCGCCAGCGTTTCTTCTCCGACCGTGAGCAAGTTGAAAAGTTGCATCACAATGAGCAGTTTCTTTTCATAAAGTACGAGTATAAAATCATACGCATTGATTTGAATAATATAAGGTACATTGAAAGTATGGGCGATTATGTAAAGATTCATCTAATCCGCGGCAAGCCTATTATGGCCTTGTTAACTATGAAGAAGTTGATGGAACACCTGCCTAAGAAACAGTTTATGCGCGTGCATAGATCTTACATTGTCAACTTGAATCAGATACGCGCCATCGTGCACAATGCTATTATACTGGATAATGATTTCTACATCTCGATCAGTGAACATTACAGAAAGGACTTTCAAAGATTCTTGGATGAGAATTTTCTAAAATGAACACGAGCGAGCAACTGAGAGATAAAACCTCCCAAGGATAGAGAGGATAATTACTCGATGGTATTTAGTCTACTACAGTCATACCACACATTCAGTAAACGAAAGAATATAAATCTATATAACATTCTTGATTTAACTTTCCACATTCGGAATTCAAAAATAAACAAAAAAGTAAAGAAATTCCTTTGGCTTTACTATAAAAAGGTCGTGCTTCTCTTCTGTTTAATCTCCCTTCAGAATTTCTCCGCTTCCTCGATAATCATAATCGGAATATCATCTTTGATTGGGTACCTTAGTCTGCAGTTCTCACATATAAGCCACTGGTTTTCCTCATCGTATATAAGATCCCCTTTACATTTAGGACATGCAAGGATCTCAAGTAGTTCTTTTGAAAGCATCTCATCCTCCAATTAAAGTTAGAATTAGCTTACTCGGGTATGGAATTTTCCTATTGGAGTAACACTTGAGCTTTTCCCCTGAAGAATCCAATACACATACAGTACCCATCCATGGGTCCGCAACATAGACATCCCCATTGCGAGGATTGACTTCTATATCCTCTGGATACAAAAAGCCTGAGCAAAATTCCTTCACTGTTTTGCTGTCCATGTCCTGAAAGAATATTTTCCCTCTGTTTGAAGTCAGCCATAACCTGTTTTTCGAGCTATCGTACTTCATACTCACCAGCCCCGGGAAATCTTGTGAGCTGATAATATTACCTCCATAATCAAGGGCATTTAACTGCCCCTGCCCGTATGTTATAAGTAATTTCTTCTTATTCTCTATGAGAATACCGTGCATTGAACTGTCAGTGTAGATCATCTGATACGATATCGATGAAACACCTGGAAGAATTCTGGCGATTCCCGCATCGCTGCCAACAAATATGTCTCCCGTATCTCTATCCACCTTCAACCATCTTATATCTCCGGAGACATCTCTTTGATAGACAACCCTGAGGTTTTCGTCCATCAGTATAATCCTATTGTTGTAATCTACCAGCGCAAGAATTCCTTCTGGATGAAAAGCAATCATCTTATACCTTTTCGTCCCCAGGGAAACTTTCCAGGCTCGCGAGTTGGGATAGAGTAAAATAAACCCATAGAAAAACAGGTCAAGAGCAGCTACTACTGTATCTTGCAAGGTTCTAGTAATAAAGTACGGATAGACAAGATCAGGTAAGGTAGTATAAAGGTGCATCCCATCGTATGAGAGTACGAGTAGGTAGTAGTAATACCTGTCGAAAACCCATAGGTACCCAGGGCCTGGCTTTATAGTGTCTGAAAAAATTTCATCTGTAGTGTAGTCTCCGGAACTAAAGCTAACTGAATAGCGGTACTTTTTATCGTAACTGATATCCTGATCAACATAGCCACTGATTTTACCACTTAGCGAGACTCCCTTTTCTTTCCTTAATGTTCCCGCTTCGACTCTATACCTTGTCACCACTGCTGAGTCTATGTCGTAATTAGAAACGTCTGTCCACCAGAAATATACCCTGTCATGTGAGGAGGTAAGATGTGGAGAGATAAACTTCCCCAGATCCTCATCTCCGCCGGGGTCAAAAGGGTTTACCCTTGCTCTTTCCGTACAGGAGGAAAGAGTAATAAAAAACACAAATAGCAGGAGGAATTTATCCCTCAAGATATTTTTACCCGGAAGACAGTTTCTCTATCTGATCTCTGAACTCATCAAGATCACGAAACTTTTTGTAGACCGAAGCAAATCTGATATACGCCACTTCATCCAGATTCCTAAGGTATTTCATTACCAGTTCCCCAATTAAACTGGAAGGAATTTCACTCACAGCTTTCTCTTCGATCTCCTTTTCAATATCCATTACGATGCTCTCGATCTTATCAGGGGAGATAGGTCTCTTATTGCACGCGATTTTGATGCTTTTTAGAAGCTTGTCCCGGCTATACTCTTCCCGACGGCCATCATTTTTGATTACCATTAAAGGATACTCTACAACATACTCGTAGGTTGTAAACCTTTTACCGCAATCCTCACACTCTCGCCTTCGGCGAATGGCATTGCTTTTCTGCGCAGGCCTTGAATCTACTACTCTAGTTGCGGGAGAACCACAATAGGGACACTTCATCTATCTATCTCCTAAACATCTATTTCCTTGTACAGAGGGAACTTTTCGCACAACTCTTTTACTTCTTTTCTGATCTGTTTTTTTATTGTTTCATTGTCGTGGTTGGAGAGAACTCGGTCAATCCACTCAGCAATTTGTTTCATTTCGGACTCTTTCATTCCTCTTGTAGTTAATGCAGGAGTACCAATTCTCAATCCGCTGGTAACCATTGGGCTTCTTTTATCGAATGGTACCATATTTTTATTGGTCGTTATCCCAGCCTCTTCGAGAGCAACTTCTGCCTGTTTCCCAGAAATTTGCCTGTCTGATAAATCTATCAAAAGCAGATGGGTATCTGTACCTCCCGAAACCAGCTTATACCCTCTTTTTATGAGCTCATCTGCCAGTGTTTTGGCATTGTCGATAATCTGCTTAGCATATGCTTTGAAAGATGGTTGCAATGCTTCTCCAAAGGCTACTGCTTTAGCAGCAATGATATGCATTAAAGGCCCACCCTGGATTCCTGGCATGACATTGGAGTCAATAATTTCAGACATCATTTTTACCCTACCAGACTTTGGAGCAACAATTCCAAGAGGATTTTCATAGTCTTTCCCGACTAAAATTAACCCTCCGCGTGGACCACGCAGGGTTTTGTGAGTGGTCGAAGTGACCGCATGACAGTAGGGTAACGGAGATGGGTGATATCCTGCTGCAATAAGCCCAGCCGGATGAGCAATATCTGCAACCAGAAAAGCTCCAACTTTGTCTGCTATTTCACGAAATTTCTTAAAATCGATAACTCGGGGATAAGCACTACCACCAGCAATTATCATCTTGGGTTTATGCTTCTTTGCTAAGTCAAAAACTTGGTCGTAGTCTATCATACCAGTTTCTGGATGAATCCCGTAAGAGATGACATTGAATAACTTGCCAGAGAAGTTAACCGGACTTCCATGGGTGAGGTGCCCTCCATGTGAAAGATCCATACCGAGTATAGTATCTCCTACCTTTAAAAAAGAAAAGTAAACCGCCATGTTTGCCTGGGACCCAGAGTGAGGTTGAACGTTTGCATATTCTGCGTTAAAGAGCTTTTTTACACGTTCTCTTGCGAGATCTTCTGCCTTATCTACAGCGAAACACCCACCGTAATATCTTTTCCCAGGATAACCTTCAGCATATTTATTTGTCATGACACAGCCAGCAGCTTCCAGGACAGCAGGACTTACAAAGTTTTCGGAGGCAATCATTTCCAGTGTCCATCTCTGTCTGTCAACTTCCAGTTTAATAGCTTCTAATACCTCTTTGTCCTGACTTTTCAAAAATGAATAATCCAAATTTATCCCTCCCTGCTTATTATTTTCTTCACTCTTCTAAAATGTCTCCCCCCAAGAAACTCCGTGCTCAGGAACTTTCGTGCAATTCTCACCGCCTCACTTGGTTCCGTGAAATCAGCACCCAGGCACAGGACGTTTGCGTCATTGTGGCATCTGGCAAGTTCTGCATACTTTTCACAGTGACACAAAGCAGCTCTGATATTGGTTATTTTGTTAGCAGCAATGCTCATACCTACCCCTGTCCTGCATATCAGTATTCCGAAATCTGCCCTCCCCAGAGAGACAAGAGTACCAACTTTAAATGCAAAATCCGGATAGTCGACCGATTTCTTAGTGTCAGTTCCAACGTCAATTATTTCTATATTATCCTGCAGGTGAGCTTTAAGATATTCCTTTAGCTCTACCCCGCCATGGTCGCAGCCGATAACAACTTTCATTGTTCCCTACTTGGCTCCTCTTCTATCCAGTTGTAGTATTCCCCTTTAGGCCTGAAGCTCTTCCTCAGGTTACCTTTGTTGTCATATTTGTTAAGAAACCAATCTTCATGCGTAGGAATGAGATATTGTTTGAGATAGTCCAGCCTTTTTTTAACGTCATATTCTCCTTTTTCGTAGGCTTTCTTGTAATAGTCATAGGCGAGTTTGTATACGAGCTTGTCCTCAAATGTGAGCTTTTCCGGTGACGAATAACAGCTAGCCACTGAGTAATATAGATCTCCAAACATTCTGAAAACGAGGCCAGAACTCCCTGAGATTTGCTTCGCCTTTTTCGCCCAGGTGTACGCTTTCTGAAATTCTGAAGCCTGAGTGTAAGATTTTACTATCTCATTTATAATCGAGATGTCTCGAGGAGATATGTTCCTGCTAATATATTCGTAAGTTTTTGCCGCCTCTTCATATCTACCGAGAGAGAAATATAACTTAGCCAGGTTTTCCCATGCCTCCCTGTTTTTCAGATTTGCCTGAGTTACCTGTTGCAAAACTTTGAGCGCCTCTTCGTATTCAAGCCGATCCGCAAGTGCTTTTGCATATTCTATGCCCTTTGCAACGTTTCCCTTATCTTTTTCCCACTGTTCCTTTTGCACTTCCAGAACGTCCTTCCCGAGCTTCTGATAAGCGACCAACCTGTCATTCAATGCCTGTTCATCGCCCGGCTCTATTTTCAAAATTTGTTCAGCAGCCCAAACAACATCTCTATATCTCTCTGCAGCGAAATAGAGCTTTACGAGTGTCCTAAGCAATTCAATGTTCTCCGGCTCTATTTCGACCATTTTCTCATATTCCCTTATCTCAAGGTCTCTGTTACCTTTTAGATGGTAAATATATGCCAGATTCTTGTGGATGAAGATATTTTTAGGAAGATATTCTTCACCCTTCAGGTATACGTCCAGAGCACTATCAAGATAGGTAGGGTCTTCCTGTGCCAGCATCTGGTAAGACCTTCCCAGATATGGGAAAATATCCGCAGCATACTCTTCTTCGCATCCCAAATCCATCATTCTCCTGTAATTTTTTATTGCACCCTGCCAGTCCTGATTCTGATAGTAGCTATAAGCAAAACTTAAGTATAACTTACACTTCATATCACGAATGGAATCTTCCCTTGCCTTTTCCTGTGCTGACTTTGCGGCCATCTCTCCAGAAGGTTCCTCTGAAGGAGGAACACAATAACTCAAAATAATTAGTATTGAAACCAGAGCTATAAAAAAAACGTTTTTGCGCTTCATAATCTTACCCACTCCTTTTTAACGTTTTCTGATTTTAACAAACCAAACTTCACCCATAGAAAGACTCACCCTCAGTTTAGCAAGCTTTTCTTGTAGATTTTCATCGTAAAGGCAACCCTCTCTCCGGGCTAATACCACGGATAGATCAAGTCTACTTGAGTTCATATGAAACTCGTATGACCATCCAAAGGTAATTCCATATTCTCTTTCAAAGACCTCTGCATGGGTCGGGTATGTCCAGAAGTATATCCCACTCCTCCAGAATACCCTATTGTAGTATTTTTTCTTGCTACTGAGCCGCCAAAAAGTCTCATATCCAGCAGCGACAAAAACGGAGTTTCTAGCTCTGTATTCTCCCAGTACCAGAAGCTTTTTAAATATGTTGGAAGGGACTCTCTCAGATCTGCATTCAAAACCAACAAACCTTTTTTTATCTATTTTCCCTGTTATGCCGATTCCGTACGTTTCTACAAACCCAAGATTCTTATAGGATGTGACTGAATCTGTGCCATAAAAGAAATCGTACAAGGTTCTTACCTTTCCACCAAGGCTTTTCTCACATATCAATCCTAAATTTACTCTCCGCAAGTCAAAATTAAAACCTAGAGAAACATTTCTGATAATGAGCTCCTGTGTCTTCTCCAAAAAGCTCTCATATCCACCATTAATGTCAACATCTGTGCCAACCACACCTGTATAATTTCCCATTGAGTAACTAATCTTAATTCCTGCCTTTGTTCTTCCAGAAAGTTTCCATCCAATACCGAAATAAAAGTCCGATATACCACCCTTTACGTCAGACTCGGACCTATATTTTGGGGTAAGCTCCGTTGCGACACTATCTTCATAAATCGCTTTGTACCCTACTCTGGTGCGCGGAGCCATCCCCAGAAGAATCCCAACCCTCTTCGAAACGGGAACTCCGAAGGCAAAACCAGAAAACCTCAAGCCCGTCGTTGAAAAGTTCTTACTATCCGAGTTAAACCTGAAGTCAAGTCCGGTGTTCATAGTCACATATTTAAAGTTTCCCCAGAAGGCGGGGTTTGTATTATTTATACAGAAAGAATCTGGTAAAGCGATAGCGATTCCACCCATTCCTGTACTTCTAACCGATTCCAGCCGGATGCCCACACCAAGACCGGTATTATCTAGTCGCGAAAACTGAGACATTAATAGTGCAGGTAAGAAAACCAATAAAAACAGCTTCTTCATAAGCCTACTTCTCTCTCATAATAATTAACTCAACAGAAGGCCTTAATTGTGCAAATTCGCTCTTTGCGTTAAATATACTTAAAACTGAAACATCTGGAGTATAGGGTGAAACCCACATAACCAATCTCAGACTATCTTTTTTTTCTATCACATTCTGTGTTATCTGTTTAAGATCAACAACGATAACACTATCACTTTTCCCGACTGAGGTTAGCTTAGCATTACTAATACCAGACAATTCACCCGAGTCGAGCCACATCCCAGTATCTACATAAGCAGTGTAAAAAGAAAAATACCCCCCATAATTGACCGTTTTTGAGCTGTCAATATTTAACTTGAGTTCACATTTTGCAACAATATCACTATCTTTGATGCTGTCAGGAAGATCTATTAAGATATAGGTTCTATAACCAAGCCCCCTGCTCAAGTTTAGGATCCCCCTTCGTTTGAAATCTCTCTTGAATTTCAGAATGGAGATATCCTCACTACAGTAGTGAACATGTGATAAAGTGTCCCCATCATTTATATATTCTACAAACAGTTTTGGTTTTGTATTCCCCGATTCAGAGGAGTACATGGTTATCATCGTTCCTTCAGAGGAGTCCAGAGGTAAAAGAGCCAGACCATTATTACTTCCATCTCTCCAATATGTATACAATGAGTCCTCCAGTTCTATATATATTGTATCCGAAGATCCTGCGAATACTGTATCAATCCTTTCATAGTCAGATTCTTCAAGAGAAAAATTATCATAACAGGTAGAATCTTCTCCCCAGCTTTCCTCCCCCTTTATGACAGAAAGTATAAATGGTAAAGAGTCCTGTGTCGTATCTGCCCAAAGCGAAGAAGTATACAACACAAGCTTCAAACCGAGGATGGAGTCAGCGTCCACATCATCCAGGAAGTCAGAAAAGCGCAAAAGCGCATAGCTATTAATATTCTCATCATCACCGATGAAAAGATAATAACTTCCCCCAAGGCTGGCATCCACTTCAATAGTGGTATCTTCAATAATACTTTCCGGCCCTAAATCGATTTTCATAAATTCAACAGGGGAATCTTCCAGAACATACTCTGGAACTTTCTCTTCGCAACCAATGAGTATAAATATAACCATAAATGATAGCCAAATCAGGATTTTATTCAATGGCTGCTGCAAATTCATCTGCCACTTTTTGCCATTCATCGGGGTCTTCCACATCCTTTACTGAAAGTTTGGTTACAGGTTTTCCTTTCGTTACCTTCTTATAAATCGTGTTACGGGAATATTGACTATATGAATTCGTTCCTTGAATATCTACGAAAATTATATTATCAGCGAGACTCATTGCGAGTAAAGAAATGTCTACCTTTCCATTAACAACAAACTTGTCGTCCATATCTTTTACACCTATCTGCTCAAAAAAGTCTATCGGATATAGAGCTTTTTCGCTTCGCGAATGAACAACATAAACAAGCTTTGCCTCGCTTGCAAAATCATTTTTAACCAGCCCTTTCCTCAAGTAAAAAGGGAGCAGTGCCATCTGCCAGTCATTGCAAATAATTATCTCTGGCTTCCATCTCAGATATTCAAGAGTTACTAAAGAAGAAACTGCAAAATATCCAAACCGATTGTAATTTCTCGTATCCTCATTGTCTTCTACCTCCTCATAAAGCTGCTCGGGGTCTTTTGGGGAGTAGTAGTTTTCGTTCTCAAGAAAATATACCTGCACCTTAGTATTAGGAATAAAGGCAGATTTCACCGCTGCTTTTAACTTCATCCCTTTGAATTCAACCTCCATTTCTCGCAGCCGAATTACCTCTCGCAGGATATAACGTCTCTCGCTAATAAACTCGTATTTTGGCATCATTACTCTAAAGTCTTCTTTTCTTTCAATAAACACGTTTGGGAACTCTTTGGAAAACGTAGCAAGCTCATAGGTTTCCGCAAAAGGAACTATTTCTGATGTTAAAAAATAATATCTTTTGGCCATGGCATCACTCTATGTATTTTTTTCACTTTTTTTATGTATCCAGTGATAGAATATTTAGCAATTAATGTGTTAAAAGCTTCCTTTATTTTATTTCTATTCCCAAACATCAAGCAGCAAGCACCAAGTTTATACTGGACATCATTATATTTGTTCTCATCAGAGAAGAAAAAGACTTTTTCAAATTTTCCAATGGTAACCTTATTCTCTCCAAGAGCATAATAACATTTCCCCCGAACTCCTTCCGACTAATGATAAAACTGTCGATATCTTTTTTGATCCCTTCCACAAAGCTTTTTTGTGCTTAGCCGAAGTCGCGTTGTCCATCAATCCGACCTATTTCACCTCATAGAACCTGACACAGATTTCATTGGCTATCCTGATCACATGATTTAGTTTGTCTATGACGTTCCTGGGTTTGCCCTCGGAATATTTTAATCTGCTGTCAACTCTTTCTTCCAGTTTCTTACTTCGGAAGTGAAGAGAATTCGGTACAGCAAGAAATATCGAAAAAAATATAACTGTTAGAATTGCAATCTTCTTCATTATAGCCAAAAAACTAATTAAAAATCTCTAAAAACTACTAACTTTAGGTGAAAAAACCAATTAAATACTGAGGGTAAACAGCTGAATGTCCCAATTGAAACTGAAATTCTCCCAAGAAAGGCAAAAAAGTCTCCACCCAGAATGAGAAAGTGCCTTCGGATTATATGGCTATGCTCGAGAAAAGAATAAGTTGAAAAATTGTCCGATAAATAAGAAATTACCAGTGGTTTTTGTAATGAAGGAGGGTGTTGACAATGAAAAGATTAAACGGCGTTGTAATTCTACTGGCAGTGTTAGCATTGATTTCAAACTGTGGCAAGCAAGCTGTCAAAGAAGAACCTGTCAAAGAACAAGCAATAGAAAAGAAAGTAGAAAAGCAACAACCGTCTGAACAGAAACCTGCGGTTGTTGAAACAACAAAAGTGGAAACTGCAAAAGTGGAAACTACTACAGCGGTAGAGGCTCCCGTACCAGAGGAAGAAAAAGTTAAGGAAACGAAAGGGAAACTCGAAGAGGTACTTGAAGTAGCTACTACAGGGGATTCTATTGACGTTATGTATATGGTTCGTCCCAATGATTACCTGATAAAAATAGCCAAAAATGAGTACGGAGTTGCCTGGATGTGGAAGAAAATTTATACCTGGAACATAGACAAGATTGGTGATAATCCCAATCTCATATACCCTTTCAATGAATTCCTTCTCAAAAAACCTCGTGACAAAGCTAATCCTGTAAAGTATGAATTTTACGACTATGAGGTAAAGCCTGGTGAAACTTTATGGTCTATTGCTGGAAAAGAGTATGGGAACAACTATGCCTGGATTGTCATACTTCATGACAATGCTGATGTGTTGAACTTTGATCTTGAGAAACTTCCTCCTGGAACAATACTTAAATTAAGAACAAAACTCTGGTAAAATAAGTTTGATCATAGGGAAAACTTTTTGTAAAAACCGGGATAGATTATAAACTGCCCCAGTTTTTGTTTTTTTATGAGGGGATGAAATGCACACGGTGTCTTTTCTTGACCTTTTCATAATAGTATCGTACCTGGTGTTTAGCCTTTTTATAGCTGTAATTTTCTCTAAAAGAGCAGGGAAAAATACAAAAGAATTCTTCCTATCGGGTCGCAACCTCCCATGGTGGATTGCTGGAACCGCCATGGTGGCAACAACCTTCGCAGCAGATACTCCGCTTGCGGTAACCGAGCTGGTAGCGAAAAATGGTATTGCAGGAAATTGGCTCTGGTGGAATATGCTGTTTGGGGGGATGTTAACGGTCTTCTTCTTTGCCAGACTCTGGAGGAGGGCTGGTATATTGACCGACGTAGAGTTTACGGAGTTAAGATATTCCGGTAAAGCAGCTGCGTTTTTGAGAGGATTCAGGGCTATCTACCTGGGACTTTTTATGAATGTTATAATCCTTGGTTGGGTTAATCTGGCTATGGTGAAAATTATTTCTGTTATGTTTCCTGATCTCACCTTTTTTGGTATCAAAAGCTTTAACATTTTGGGGATGGAATTTACACCCCAGCTTTTGTGGGTAGGGGTGATACTTGTAATCGTTGCGGTTTACTCTTCTCTTTCAGGTCTGTGGGGGGTAGCAATCACAGATACGTTTCAATTTTTCCTTGCTATGACAGGCACCATCATACTTGCTATTGTTGCGCTGAAAATACCCGAGGTAGGCGGCATTGCAGGACTCAAGGAGAGGCTCCCTGATTGGGTTTTCAGGTTTACCCCAAAAATCGGTGAATCTGAACAGACCACAGGAGGGGTTCTGTCTCTAACGCTATCTGCGTTTATAGCGTATATTGGGGTTCAATGGTGGGCATCCTGGTACCCTGGTGCAGAACCGGGAGGTGGCGGATATGTGGCACAGCGAATGATGTCGGCGAAGGACGAGAAACATTCCCTTTTTGCTACTCTGTGGTTCATGATCGCTCACTATGCCTTGAGACCCTGGCCGTGGATAATAGTTGCGCTCGTATCCCTGGCAGTTTATCCTGATCTTGATGCTGCTCATAAGGGTGATGGTTATATAATGGTTATGAAAAACTATCTCCCCCATGGCTTGCTGGGGCTTTTGCTGGCAGCCTTTTTTGCGGCGTACATGTCCACAGTAGCAACACAGCTAAACTGGGGAACATCTTATATTGTAAACGACTTCTATCGCAGGTTTTTCGTTGCTCAGGCAAAGGAAAAATACTATGTTACCGTATCTAGAGTAACTACCATTCTACTTATGATTGTATCCCTGATAGTGACGGCTAATATATCGAGAGTAAGTGATGCGTGGGTTTTTATTCTTGAATGTAGCGCAGGAGTGGGGCTTGTTCTCATATTACGATGGTACTGGTGGAGGATAAATGCCTGGTCGGAAATATCCGCCATGATTGCTCCTTTCATCATATATCCAGTGATAACAAAATTTGTTGATTTTCCATACTCCCTGTTCTTTATTGTAGGGTGGTCCAGCATCGTATGGTTGACAGTTACTTTCCTTACTCCCCCTACAGAAGAAAAAGTCCTGCTTGAATTTTATAAAAGAGTTCACCCGGGTGGAGTTCTCTGGAGGAAAGTTGCCCGAAAGTTGCCTGAGATAGAAAGTGACAGAGGATACTGGCAGTTGTTTATTGACTGGCTTGCAGGATGTGTAATGGTTTACTCAGCTTTATTCGGGATTGGCAGTTTAATATTTGGAGACTACCTGAAAGCTATTCTTCTCCTATTGGTTATGGGCGCTTCTTGTGGGGTCATATATTATCACCTTTCTCGAATAGGATGGACGAAGATCAGAGATTAAGCGATTAAGATTAACATTAAAAAGGCAGCTAAATCTTATCCATGTAACTACTCTGATTCATAGTTTTTGCCTATGTTCATTATAAAGGAGGTAATCTTCAGATCATTCTGACAATTTTGAAGCTTTTTCCTCTTTTTCTGCCGATTAATATTCGAGTTTAAATACTTCAAATTTTCCAGTTCCTCTCAAGCTGAAGGAATCAAAGAGTATTTATCTGCTTGTTAGCGAAGTATCCTGCCACAGCCTGGTCTCATGCAGGTTTTACAAATGTCCCTTCCAAAGACATAGTAAGTTTTGCAGAACAATTCCTAAATCCGCTTGCCTATCTTCCCTCATTTGCAAAATTTGCCAGCTTTTACCAGCATGGTGGGATACATAAGCACTTTGTCAACACAGAATAGATAGCGTTTTCTATCATAAGTCAACCACATCCTAGATATAGAACTTTTATAGCCTACTCTGTAGAAAGGGCAGCTGCTCCTTTTTAATTATCGCCTCAGGTATTCCAATTTATCTCTACTTTAAAAAGGAGGCACATCTACCCACGTAGGTTTCCATTTTTATGGGCTACTCTGTCGAAAATAACTATTATAACAGAAACTCCAAGTCCTGCAAAAAATGGTTCAATTCCTAAAGGATAGCCAGAGTTATTATAGCCATAAATAAGCCATCCTAGAGAAATGCAAAACGGTGAGGTCAGATGGATAATAACCCCTGTCCTACTAAAAAACCCTCTACCAAATAATGTTGCTACCACAGGGAAAAGGAGCGACGGGATAACCAGTGTTCCAACTGTATACCATATATTTACCACTGACGGGAAGAACCTGATAAGAACCGCAGATAGTATAATCGTAAATAAAATTCCTATCTTGGATAATCCTGTCGTATTATCTTCATTAAGCCCGGGATTCAATCTCCAGACAATGTCTCTTGAGAAAGTTATTGCAGAGACAAAAGAAAGGGAATCAAGGGTGGACATTATAGTGGCTAGTATGGAGACTATAAAAACCCCTTTCAAAACTGCAGGCAGTATTACATCGCCAAGGTAGATATATGATAAAGATGGTTCGATATTCGGGAAATAGGCACGGGCATACAATCCTGTAGAAAGTGTGAGAAAATCAAATAACATCCAAAAAAGTATGGAGATAACAATTCCTTTTTGGGCTACTGATGGAGACTTTGCAGCATAGCACCTCTGATAAAAGTTGGGCTCTACAAGAGTCCACAGGGCTATAAAGAACCACACCAAGAGAAAACTGAATTTTTGTCCCCCAAGAGGGGAAAGATGTGCAGGAGGTAAATTATCCCTCAGAAAACTAAAACCTCCTAACTTTACAACACAAAGTATGAAAATCAGAATAAATCCGGCAAACATCAACAGGAATTGAAATATGTCAGTTTTAACAACCGATCTCAATCCGCCTTTAAAAATATAAATCGTTGACACTAATGCCCCTGCCAGAAACCCAGACCAGAAAGGAATCCTGAAAATCACAGATACTAACGAAGCTATCATAAAGTAGTAAGGGGCCGGTGTCACAAGAATAAAGGTCAGAAAACTGCTCAACAAACCGGGAAGGTTCCCATAGTCGCTGAATATGAGATCTGGTATGGTAATGAATTTTTTCTCTCTTATTCTACCGGCTATAAACACTGCGAACAGAAGGGCAAATATATAGTATGGCAACCCCATAGCAAACCAGTTAAGTATGCCGTATCTATAGATAAACTCTCCGATCCCAAGTATTCCACCATACCAGCTAGAAACAAGGGTTGCAACAAAAGCAGGTATTGTCAGGCTCCTCCCGGCAAGGAAAAATTCTTCCATACCAGACTTAGTTCTTGACCTGAATCCAATAATCAGTAGGATAAGAAAGTAACCAATAACTATCAATCTGTCGAAAGGTGTTAAATGTATTTCCATCGCCAGTCTACAGG
>QNCQ01000015.1 GCA_003645825.1 Fidelibacterota bacterium | reverse complement strand
CATATAGCATTTGTGGTAACAGAGGTGGATACGAATAACCTCGAACATTTTCGGAATTCAGATATATGGATTGTTCCGGCTGATTTAAGCGAGCAACCCAGAAAGTATGCCTTTGGGGTAGAGAATGAGACAATGCCGCGGTGGTCCCCAGATGGAAAGTACCTTGCCTTTTTATCAAACAGGGATGGGAAGAAAAATCAAATTTACCTTTTAAGAACTGATGGTGGCGAAGCATTACCAATAACCTCTCACGGGGGAGGGGTTACCGATTTCATATGGTTCAAAGATTCGAAAATCATATTTTTTACGGCAAAGGACTCCATTGCTTCTAAAAAAGAGAAGAGAAAGGAAAAGAAAGATGATGAAACTGTTGTTGATGAGGAGTTTCTTTTTAATAGGCTCTATGAGGTTAACATAGAAACAAAGGAAGTTAAACTTATCACTTCCTTTGATGAAAATGTCAATGACTTTGATGTTTCACCTGATGGCTCTCTAATAGCAATGAGCGTATCCTCAACTCCCAACCTTGATGATATTTATAGAAACTCTAAATTGGTGCTTATAGAAAGGGATGGCACTGGCAAAAAAGTTCTTTCAGACGAGTGCTTTGGTAATGTCCGGTGGTCTCCGGATGGGAAAAAGATACTCTTTATGGTTCCCGTTGGGAAGAAAATTGCCTCTTTGCCATGTCTTTACTTTCTTGCTTCAGGAAACAAAAAGCTGTTACTGCAAAACTATTCCGGCACAATAGGTTATATGGAATGGCTACCCGATGGAAAATTAATATTAGCTTCATCTATGGAAGGGACACACAAATGTCTTGTGAAAATCAATATTTCCACAGGGGAAGTAAAAAGGATAAAGGCCCTTAAATATCCTAACTTCGGAGGTTCTATTTTTTCCTACTGCAGTAGAAAACCAGGATACATAGCATATTTAGATGCAGATTACAATTCCCCTCCCGATGTCTGGATAATGAAGTCCAATGGTTCATCGAGTAAAAAACTGACCGCCATGAACCCCCAGGTTGACTCATTGAAGTTTGGAAAAGTAAAAACTATCACCTGGAATAGTACAGATGGCACAAAAATAGAAGGGGTTCTTGTATTACCTGTAGATTATAAAAAAGGACAAAAATATCCTCTGGTTGTACATATTCATGGAGGACCCAAATGGGCATGGTGGGAGGGCTGGATATGTTCCTGGCATGAATGGGCCCAATTCCTTGCAAACCACGGCTATGCTGTCCTTTTGCCAAATCCTAGAGGAAGCGATGGATATGGATGGAAGTTCGCTGAAGCTAATTATAAAGATTGGGGCTACGGAGACCTTGAAGATATAAAAAGTGGGGTGAAGTACCTGATAGAAAAAGGAATTGCCGACCCAGATAGAGTCGGGATTGGTGGCTGGAGTTACGGCGGCTATATGACAGCCTGGGCAGTAACACAAACTGATATGTTTAAAGCAGCTGTTATGGGAGCGGGACTGTCAAATCTCGTTAGCATGTACGGTACTACTGATATCCCTACTTTTATGAGAACCTATTTTGCAGGATTTCCATACGGTCGCGAGGATGAATATATGAAACATTCAGCCCTGCGGTTTATCACGAATGTGACTACACCCACGCTCATTTTACACGGTCAATCAGACTACAGAGTGCCAATTTCGCAAGCATACGAGTTCTATAGAGCGCTGAAAGACCTTGGGGTAGAAGTCAGGTTTGTAATTTATCCCAGAGAACCGCATGGAATACGGGAACCATTACACCAGATAGATCTGATGAAAAAAGTGCTCGAGTGGTATGATTCACATCTGAAATAAAGTTTTCTTTTATAGATTTTGCTCCACAAATTTTGTCATCTCTTCAAAAAGGTGAATCCGGGCATCTTTTCCTCGAATTCCATGTTTTTTACCCGGATAGACCAGTATCTTAAAGTGCTTATTAAGATTTATCAGTTTGTTTATAAAAGCATATGTGTTTTGGAAATGTACATTGTCGTCAGCTAATCCATGGACTATCAGAAGCTTCGAACGAAGGCTCTCTACAAAATTTATCGGCGAGCTGGTGTAATACCCGTCCTTGTTGTATTTTGGCAAGCCCATGTATCTCTCTGTATAAATTGTGTCATAAAACCTCCAATCAGTAACTGGAGCCACGGCTATACCCATTTTGAAAATCGCTGGAGCTTTGGTAAGAGCCATTAATGTCATATATCCCCCAAAGCTCCAGCCCCATATCCCAATTCTGTTTGTATCAACATAAGAAAGGCTTTTCAGATATTCTACTCCCTTTAGCTGATCGGCAAGCTCATATTTGCCAAACTGCAAATATATTTTTCTTTCCCAATCTTTACCTCTACCTGCAGAACCTCTGTTGTCGAGGGAGAACACAATATAACCCCTCTGAGTCAAGAGCAGGTGCCAGCCGTTTATGAATCTATTTTGCACTACTTGGGCATGTGGCCCTCCGTAGACGTATATCAGAACCGGATATCTTTTCTCAGGATCGAAATTATAAGGATAAAGCATAAGCCCACACAATGTGTCACCGTTATCTGATTTTATTTTAATGAATTGGTAATCAGGCATCCCGTACTTTTCTCTATCCCAGTGCTCATTCTTATACACTTTGAGAACCGGCTTTCCAGAATCAGTGAGGATACTAGCATTAAGTGGTTCATCAAGTTTAGAATTTATACAGAGATAATACCTGAAAGTGCTTGAGAAAACAGCACGATTTACCCCTGGCTTTCGATCTATTCTTTTTATTTCTCCAGTCCTGATGTTTACAGCATAAATGTGCCTTTCCAGGTAAGAATCCCGCGTACCGCCGAAAAAGATGACTCCATTATTCTCATCGACTCCATAAAGCGATGTTACTTCCCACTTTCCCTGTGTTATTTGTTTAATGAACTTCCCGTTTGAAGAATACAGATAAAAGTGTGCATACCCGCTTTGCTCGGAGTACCAGAGTATCTTACCATTCTTCTTAAAAAAGTAGTATAAATCTCTGATATTTAACCAGTAAGGGTCTTTTTCCTCAATTATTTTCTTAAGTTTATTTTTTTTGATATCATATCTGTACAGCCTGAGAACATTTTGTGATCTATTCAGTGCCTGGATATATAGTTCGGTTTCGCTCCCCCAATCTATTCGCGCAATGTATTCTAAATCTACCCACGGAATGTTGATCCAGCGAATTTTCCCGGAACCCAGTTTAATTATCCCGACACTTACCGATGGGTTTGTGGTGCCCGCCTTTGGATAGTATTCAAAGTAAATTTGAGGATAAATGCTGTCTGCATAAACAATTGGAAACTTCCCTACTTTCCGCTCATCCATTTTTAGAAAAGCTATATATTTCTCATCAGGTGACCAGACATAGCCGCTTTTTATTTCCAGCTCTTCAGGATAAACCCAATCCAGCTCTCCATATAAAACGCTATCGTTTCCCTCCTTTGTTAGTTGCAGACTCCGATTTTTGGCTATATCCACCGCAAATATATTGTGGTTTTTTATGTAGCTGATATATTTACCTCCAGGGGAGATCTGAACATAGGAGATAGAACTTTTTTCCTCTAACAGTTTATTGCATGTTTTCTTTACCGGATCTATTATGAAAAATGAGTTTCCCGCTCGAATCAAGAGTCTTCTCCCTTCAGGAAACCATCTATAATTTTCGAAGGCATTTGCTTTTATTCTCTCCCCTCTCAGTTCCATGCTTTTCAAAAGTGTATCAACGGTATTCAAGGGAATATTTATTCCCAGAAGGTATGCCACCGTATCCTTACATTCAACATAGGTGAGCTGATTGGTACCTGGTCTCCATTGAAAATTCTTTTGGTAAAAATCTCTACTACTAAAAGCAGGATCTGTATAAAGGTCCCTCACTTCGAGCTTTTTTATCTCCCCAGCCTTCAGGAAGAATATAACTCCAATCAGGAACAGGGTAACCTTTTTTAACATACCTTTAAGCCTCCTTTTATTCGAAAAAGATACCCACCTCTTTTACAATCTTATCAATTCCAATCACTTTTTCCACAGGTACGGGCAATGCTCTCTTAAAATGCCTTCCGTAATACTTTGTATCAATTCTTGTATCAAAATTTATCACTACCCCTGTATCCCCTTTCGAACGTATCAATCTTCCGAAACCCTGCCTGAATTTAATAATTGCCTCTGGAATAAAATAGTGCAGAAAATAGTTTTTCCCACTATTTTGAAGTTTTTCACAGTAGGCCTGTACAATTGGATCGGAGGGTATATCAAAAGGCAACTTATGTATTATAAGTATTTGTAATGCATCACCTACAACATCAATTCCTTCCCAGAAACTCTCCGTGCCGAGAAGCACAGAACTTTTTTTCTCTCTAAACCTTTCAAGCAGTACATCTCTGGATAGCCCTTTTGTTTGAACAAGAACTTCTATTCCCATACTGTTCAGGGCTTCATTTATCTTCCTATAAACTGAATACATAGCATCAAATGAAGTGAATAGAACAAGTGTCCCTTTTCTAAAAGTTTTTGAGAATTCAATCAGTAGTTCCGCTAGATCAATATCCAGATTGGGCCTATTTTCCCTTTTGTGGTAGCTATAAAATCTCAACTGTTTCGAATAGTCAAACGGAGACTTTAAAGCAAGTGTTTCGATTCTTTCTTTCCCAATGAAATTAATACCCGTTCTATTTAAAAAATATTCGAAACCATCGTTCACTTTCATCGTGGCAGAAGTAAATACAGCTGAACTGAGATTATTAAAGAGTTTTTCGTACAGATAGTTCTCAATGTTGAATCGGGTAAAGTTTAAAGAAATGTATCTTTCTTTTGGATTAGATTTAAGATTGTACCACATAACAATTTCTGAACCACTTCCCTCGCACACTGCTTTCATTGAAACAATGAGATCACCTATCTCATCTATGAGGTTCTTTAGCTCGATTTCCGTTTCTATTTCCTCTCTTCCCATTTCTTCAAATTCAATTGTCAGTAAGGTATAAAGCTCTGTCATCTTGTTAAGAAGATATTTGCTATCTTCAATCAGCGAAAGAGAACGTTTATAATTTCTTTCACCAAATTCGTCTATGAAAGAAGTAAATCTTTTCTTTTCCCCATACTGCATGAAGTTATTGTTTAAAAGGTCAACACGAGCAAATTTGTATTGGTACAAATCTTCGAAAAACTGTGCATAATCTGTTTTTAGCCGTTCTACCACCTCTTCCACGTCATCAACGAATTTTATAAGGTTTTTCTCTAGGTCATCTTCTAAGTTAGAATCACAGATTTTTCTCATTCTGGTCATCAATCCAGATTTTGGTGGACCTGTTTTGTATATTCTGTCAAGAGTAGCCTTTACCATTGGAAAGGAGATCTCAACAGCCAAATTTTCGTAGGTGTTTTTCACAAGGTTGTGGGCTTCATCAACTATTAGAACCGAATATTCGGGCAGAACCTTTTTTTCCGTTAGAGTATCTGAGATCAGTAAAGAGTGGTTTACAATTATCATATTGGCATTTCTTGCTTCTCTTCTTATTTTTCCCAGGTAGCATCCATCATATTTACTGCATACAGGAGTTGTACAGTATCCGGGGATGGAACATATTTCTTTCCAGATCCTACCTCCACCATCCATACTATTGAATCCACAGTTTTCAGAAATATCCCCTGTTTTTGTCCATTTTAACCAAGTTATAATAGGTAAAATTGTTGCTCTATCATGATGTCCAACATATCTCGGCAGATCATTCAGTAGCCGATTCCACCGAGTAAGGCATATATAATTTTTTCTCCCCTTTAGTAACACAGCTTTTGAAGGTATTCCAAGTCCTTTGAGAACAAGAGGTATATCTTTGTTAAAAAGTTGTCCTTGTAGCGTTTTAGTGTTACATGCAATTACAATCTTTGTATCCTGCTGAGTTCCAGACCACACTGAGGATGGAATGAGGTAAGCCAGACTTTTTCCAACGCCTGTTCCTGCTTCAATCACCGTGAATTTATTATTTTCAAAAGCATCACAGATGAATCTGGCCATTTCTATTTGTTCTTTCCTTTCCTCAAAATTGGGGACAATACTTTTTATCCCTAAGTCTTCGGAAAAAATACTGACAACATTCTGCACTTTAAACTCTGCATATTTCCATTGGTTGTTTCTTTGCTCAATGACGTTAAGTGGTGGTTCCCATTTCAACATGTCGGCGTGGGAATTTGGCACATTATCTTTTGTAGCAATAAAGTCAGCCATTTTAGTAAACAGATACCTGTGATTGTCAAAGGTTCCTTCAAGAACATAGGATAAGGTATTAAGCACTTCGTAATCATATAATAGCATAACAGATAGGATTTTTATAAAAATTTCAGCACAGGTTCTCGCATCTCCTTCTGCTCTGTGAAACTCCGTGGCATCTATTCCCAGTTGGGAGCTCAGGGATGCAAGGTTAAAATTTGGCAAGTAAAACAGAAACGCACGGGAAAGCAAGAGAGTATCGTATATCTCTCTTTCCTTCAGAAAAGATGTATTTACACCCGCTATTTGAAATTGATTCCTGAGGAATCTCATATCGAAAGAAACATTATGCCCAACTATAGGACAATCCCCGATAAAGTCAAGAATGTCAGGAATATGTTTTTTAAAATGCTTTTTATCTTTAACCATTTCATTTGTGATACCCGTTATCTCCTGAATCTCCAGAGGGATAGGCTTTTCAGGTCTGCAAAGAGCAGATATTTTTTCTTGAGGTTTTCCACCTTTATACCTTACAAAAGCATATTCGATGATAGACTCTTTTTCTGCTAACAGACCTGTAGTTTCGACGTCTACTGAGACAAACTCTTCCAGTCCAAGAAATTTGAGAACTTCATTCATCTTCCCTTATATATTGGCAAACACCCTGACTACATCAACCAGGAGAGCCGGTTTTTTTCTCACAGCAAGGGTGAAAATTTTTGTTAGAGTTATCTTTTCCGGAGATAGATCCTTGAGATTTAGTGCTATATCATCAAAATCTTTGTTTTTAAGAGTTCGTATAAACTCTTTTAATCTGTAGTAACGCTTTTGTTCTGCTCCATACGTCTTCATCCATTCTTTCTGATATTTCATAAGGAAATCCGCAGTGGTATTTTTCTCTTTGATGGCAAGTCCAGCGACCTCACCTGCCATCTTACCGGCAGCAAGAGATAAGGCTATCCCGCCTCCTGTCATAGGATTAACCTGTCTTGCAGCATCTCCTATAACCATAAATCCGTCATCGACAATTTTCTCGAGAGGTTTTGTACATGGTACCCCTCCAGCTACCGTGGTAAGAATTGAAGCATCTGGATATTTTGTCTTTACAAACTCCTGCAGGTACTTTATTGCATGTTTGCTATTTGAGAAATCGCCACTGATTCCCAAACCTATATTTGCACTATTTTCGTCTTTCGGAAATACCCAGAGATATCCTCCTGGGGCAAGATCAGTAGAAAGATAAAACTCTATTCGATTTATTTTAACGTTAATGTTTCCCACAAGCATCTGCACACATGATTCCATATCTTTAAGTTTAACAGTAGTATCAATACCTACCTGTCTGGCAATCCTTGATTCTACACCATCGGCAGCAATCACAATTCTACTTTTTATGGTATACTTTTCATTGAAAATATCTACAAATACGTGCCGAAATCCATCTTTGTACTCATCCACAAACTCTACATTTGCCTTGGTAATAACTTCTACCCCTGAACTGGCAGCCTGAAGAGCAAGATAATGGTCAAAAAGTCTTCTATGCAATATGAATCCCCGCGCTGGAGTGTATGCATCAACAACATACCCGGCTGGAGAAACAAACCTCACCTCATTTATAATACTTGCGATCCACTGGGAGTTCACCCCAACAAACTTTTTCAGGGAGGATTCACTGATGGCCTCTCCGCATCTTACAGGAACTCCAATTTCTCTATCTCTTTCAAGAAGCAAAACTTTGTTTGCTCCAGTCTCAGCAGCGTACCTTGCAGCCATGGATCCTGCAGGCCCAGCTCCTATTACAACTACATCGTACTCTCTCTTCATACTTTTATAACCTCTTCTCCGCTTACACGAATTGCTTCAAATGGACAGATGGCAGCACAATTCAGACATTCAACACACTGATTGTAATCAATGAGCACTTTTGTTTCCAGTATCTTGATGCAGTTCGCAGGGCATACTCCTGCACATGTACCACACAAATCGCATAAAGATTCATTTACCACTACCATACATCACTCCACCTTAAATGTGGGGTAATCAAGCCCAAATCTTGACAAATAATAAATTCGGGATAAGTAATAGTTTATTACTAACAAAATAAAGAAGTATGGAAACTGAACACACAAAATAAGCCCAAGGAAAAGAATAGGATATCTTATACACCTGAACACCCATGGGATATTTCTCTTAAATAACAAAATAACATACAGAGGAATGGAAATCAGCGATGGGAGGCTTATAACAGGGTCTTTGAAGTACATACCAAGAATCAGAGCAAGAAACACAAAAATTACAGAGAGATAGATTGTTATATTGAATCCAAATCGAACTGCAAAAGTGCTTTTGCCTGAAGCCAGATCCCCTTCATAGTCAGGGATGGTTGTAAGCAAAGTTACCGCTCCGAATGCGAACATGTATGGGAGAGAAAAAAGTGCTGTATCGAGACCGATACCCCCAGCCATAGACCACCCGGCTACAAAGAGCAAGAATCCACCCCCGATGTTCACCAGTAGTCCCTGTACTGCTTTATCCTTCCAGCAGAACGGTTTAAAATTGTAAAGATAGCCCCACAGAAGTGTGAAAAAAGCAATGAAAACAAACGTTATAAATTGAAATGTTGCTAAAAAATAAACCCCAGATAGTACCAGGGATAAGTTAGCTATCCGTTTTGCTACTTTCGGTCTGACATATTCCTCGGATATCAGAAATAGCTTTTTGTTTACTTTATCAGTGGAAATGTCCATCAACTGATTATAAATAAATGTCGCACCAGCAACGGCAGTTACGAAAATAAAGTTAAACACCAGCTTGATATTGAAGTCTAAAACCCACCACAGGGCTTGCTCACGAAACGTAAAATAAGCCGAGTATCCGGCTAATGTTATTATCCATACCGGAAAGAACAAAGTGGGACGAAAAATAAATAAGTAGTCCAGAGGTTTAACCAGTTTTTCTGGGAGTTTTACTTTCATATTTCTTCCTTACTCCTTTTATATTCTCTTATAGGTTCAATGTATTTTCCGGTAAAGCATGCGGTGCAAAATTGCTCTGGTGGTAATGACATGGATTTTAGTAACCCCTCGACACTCAAATATTCAAGAGAATCAACATCAAGATATTCTTTAATCTCTGATATGCTTCTTTTATATGCAATAAGTTCGTTCTGTGATGGAAAATCCATACCATAGTAGCACGGATACCGTATTGGAGGGGAACCTATTCTTATATGAATCTCCTTGGGTTCTTCCTTTTTTATCAGATTCACAAGTTTTCTAAGCGTGGTCCCTCGCACTATTGAATCATCAACAATGACTACTTTTTTCCCTTTGATAACCCCCCCAATCGGGTTGAACTTAACTTTCACAGAAAAGTCTCTAATCATCTGTTGGGGATGAATGAAAGTTCTTCCCACGTAATGATTTCTTATCAACCCTATTTCATACTGGAGGTTAGCTTTCTGAGCATATCCTAGAGCTGTAGTGTTGCTTGAATCAGGTATTGAAAAGACTATATCAGCATCATCAACGGGACTTTCAATAGCGAGATTTTTGCCGAGCTTCCTTCTTGTTTTGTCAACATACTCCCCAAAAATCCTGCTGTCAGGTCTCGAGAAATAGACATATTCAAAGATACAATAATGTGGTCTGGGTTCCTCAAACTGGATACTTCTCAAGCCGCTTTTATCTACAATTATCATCTCTCCCGGATTCACGTCTCTTTCATACTCAGCACCTATCAGATCAAGAGCACACGTTTCAGATGCAAAGACTACAGCGTTTCCAAGCTTCCCCATGCAAAGTGGCCTGAATCCATACTTATCTCTAACAGCGATCAATTTGTCATTTACCATTATCAGAAGAGAGTAAGCTCCCTCGACTTTCCTGAGAGCGTTGATAAGCCTTTCCTCGATTATATCCCCTTTCGATTGAGCCATTAAGTGAACTATAAATTCTGTATCACTGGTGGTCTGGAAAATCGCCCCTCTATCCTCAAGCTCTCTCTTCAGGCTTTTCAGATTTATGAGGTTGCCGTTATGCGAGATAGCTATATGGTAGTTTTTGTAACTAAAAGTTAGTGGCTGTATATTGATAAAAGAGCTTTCTCCATGAGTTGAATATCGAACATGACCTATCGCTATTTCCCCTCTTAAATAGTTAAATTTTTTTCTTTCGCTGAAAACTTCAGAAACAAGTCCAAAATCCTTGATTATCTTGAGCCGTTTTCCATCATAGGAAGTAATTCCCGCTCCTTCTTGTCCTCTATGCTGAAGTGCATAGAGACAAAGGTAGACGAGATTCGATGCCTCTTCACTTCCAAAAATACCGGCAATACCACACATCTACTTACTCTGTATTCTTATATGATTGGTATAAATCCATCCTCTTCCGTCTTTTTCAACCTCCAGCCTATAAACACCGGCTGGAACTTCCAAATTTAACTCTTTTAATTCATTTTTATAATAAACTTCTCCATTTCTTATGAGTCTACACGTTCCTCTTTGTGGGAGAATTGCCCTGATGTTTGCAGTGCCAGAGGAAACTGTTTCTCCCATATTATATGTTTTTCCATCGTTTTCCGCCCAGAATCTAAAACCTCTTGCATCTCCTCTCCTATAGTTGGAAACAAAACAATGACCATTCTTTATAGCCTGAAAGATTTTACCTTCGACTTCATCTCTGTCCATCCCCGGTTTAATCATTTCGTCAATTACAAGATGAGTTCTTAGTGACTTAAACATTATCTTGTAGTCAAATACCGATTTTTCAAAAATACCAAGGATCTTTATTTTAACTGCATGAGCATCTATCGAACCGATCCCGGTAACCTTCCGCTTTAGATTAACTCTATCCCACCATTTAAGCAATTGCTTCTTTGGAAACGTGGAAAAGCTCCTGGGATGAACAATATTCCAATATTTGTTACGAATAGTGGTTTTCTCCATCCAGTGTGACATCATATTCCATATTTCTATAACTTCGATACCTTCATAATCCAGGTTACCCCAGGACGCTGGCGGATAGCCGGGCAGAGAATTCTTTATATCTCTTTCTTCAAAAGGATGTGCGGCAATTCCCAAACCGCCAAGCTCTTTTACCTTTTTTATGTACTCTTCATGAGATAATTCAGAGGGAAGCTCAGCTTCCAGGCCAAAGGCAAGATAATGATGTTTGTCTTCTCTGTCATTTATCTCGTATCCAACTGAGACAAAGATATTGTCATACCAGCCACCATACCCATCTCTCTTGGGCTGAAGTGTCATATGGTCGGAAAACATTAAAAAATCCAAACCTGCTTCCTGCCCCTTTGAAATGATTTCTTCGTAAGTACCTGAGCCGTCAGAATATATAGTGTGAATATGTATGCAACCTACGTATTCGTTTTTCTCTGTCATGTAAAGTTTTTGACAAAAATTAAACCGAATAAAACTCCGAGTAAGTCAGCCACAAAATCTTTCCCGCTGAAGAAAGTCTTTTTCCAGTACTTGTCATATAGTTCTTTTCCCAGGCCCATATTCAGTGTCAATACAGCGCTATAACACCCGGCATCCTTAGGTGGAACTCCATCGAATTTGTTTAAATAATAGTAAGCAGTTACAGTTAGGTAAAAGGAGCTCGAAAAATGTTGAAGCTTATCAATGGAACCCCATCTGTCCTCTCTATTATTTTCCTCTCCCCTACCAGGAGAGACAAAAACCATAAGTAGAACGAATAAAAACCCACACCACAATTTCATATTATACCTATACAGCTCAGAAAAACAATTAGAATCAATATAGGAGCAACATATTTTACGAGGAAAATCCAGATATTTGCTAAAATAACAGGAAAATTCTTTGCCCCCTGGCTAACATATTCAACGGCTTTTCTCTTGCCCAGATACCACCCTACAAATATCGCTATAAGAATGCCTCCTGTAGGAAGTAATATGTTTGCGGCGATAAAGTCAAAGAGATTAAAAAAGCTCATTCCAAATATTTTAAAATCTTTGAGTACATTAAATGAAAACCCGCTTGGAATCCCCAAAAGAAAAACAATAATACCAATAATGATTACAGCTTTTTTCCTGCTCGCCTTTAGTTCATCAACAGCAAAGGACGTAATAACCTCAAGAAGAGATATTGTAGAAGTGAGGGCTGCCAGAGAAAGCAGAAGGAAAAAAATTATCCTGAAAAGATATCCACCGGGAATTGTGTTGAAAACCACCGGAAGAATATAAAATATTAAAGCAACACCCTGGTTAGGTTCCTGTCTCATTGCAAACAAAGCAGGAAATATCATAAATCCTGCAAGTATTGCCACGAGAGTGTCAAGCAGAACAATGTTTAGAGCAGAGGATGGGAGATCTTCATCTTTTGACATATAGCTTCCATATGTCATCAGGACTCCCATCCCGAGGCTTAGTGAGAAAAATGCCTGGCCAAGAGCAAGAAGACATGTTCTCCCATTGATTTTTCCAAAATCAACTTTCACCAAGTAATTTATTCCTTCCTTCGAGCCTACCAGAGTTACTCCTCGGATTACCAGAATTATAATCAGTAAAAAAAGAATTGGCATCATTATTTTAGCTGCTTTCTCAATTCCCTTTTTTACGCCAAAATAAACGATAATCATAGAAAAAGTCATGAAAATTGCATGGAAAAGGGTTGTCCACAAAGGATTTCCCGATAGAAGCTGGAAATGACGGGCAGCGTCATCAGGAGAAGAAATGGAACTGAATGCTCCTCTAAGAGCTTCAATAAAATATCCAAAGCTCCAGCCAGCAATAATGTTATAATAGCTCAGTATTATAAATCCGGCCAGGATACCCATATATCCCACAATAACCCACGGAGACCCTGTCCTTGACAGGATTCGGAATGTTCCAACTGGATTCCTCTGGGCTTCCCTTCCCATAAGTATTTCTGCCATTACCACTGGCAATCCCACAAGAGCAACGCTTATCAAATAAATCAAAATAAAAGCTGCTCCCCCATTTTCACCGACAAGATATGGGAATTTCCATATATTACCAAGTCCTATAGCAGATCCCGCAGCTGCAAGAATAAAACCCACCCTGGATGACCACCTTTCCCTTTCCATACCAACCCTCCTAAAATTTGTACCGCAGGGAGATGCTTACTCCCCTTTCAGGCAGGTACTCCATGCTTACATCTATATCCTCAGGGAAATAATATAGTTCGGCAGTTACATAAGCGTCTAGTATATTAAAAAGATACACTCCTATGCTCCACCAGATGTATTTATTTCTCTTCTCTCGCGGTCTCCAGCTGTTCATTCTAAGAACGTAACCGGTTACAGACTCTATCGAATCTCTTTTTTCCTCTTCGGTCATATTAATCCATCTATCATATCCCACCCTGTCAATCGTTTTTTCTACATACCCATAAATTCTATTGTATTCGACGGCTTTCGCTATAAAAAAAACTTCTGCCGAAATAAAAAACACAGACTTCATAGGTTTTTTCAGATACAGCTGACCAAGACCTGGCAATGCCATCGAATAGATTACGGCCTTCCTTGAACTTATAGAATCTATCCTTGTTGTATCATCAACAGCACCAGCTGCACATGTTGTAAAGATCAATATTATAGACACAATTCTGTTTTTCATCCTGTGATTACAACTGCAGATTTTGGGAAAATCGAAATATCAATCTCTGTTACACCCCGATCATATATTTCACCGTCATAGTGAACGGGAAGGGGTCTCTCTCCCATGATTTTCAGTTTTCTCCCGCGAAATAAACTGACCTCTCTAACCTTGCTTATAGTCCCATCCTTTAACCGGAAAAGGTTAAAAATAATTTTAAACAAAGGCACATTATCAATTCTGCATATGTCAAATCGGGCATCTTCCATATCTGCATTCGGAGTCAGTTTAAGTCCACCACCTATTGAGCTTCCATTACCAACTGCCAGTAGAAAAATGTGCATCTTACCGTAACTTTTTCCATCTACCTCGAGATGTATGGGAATGGATTTCCATACAAGAAGGCAAAAAAGTATAGTTGTGAAATAAATCAGAGGGCCTCTCAAAATTCTAATATTTTTACTGATATGATTTACATAACCATCAAAACCAATTCCTACTCCATTAAGAAAGATCCTGTTCCCGATAGTTCCGACGTCAATACTTTTTGTGTCAAAATTCACTATTTTTTCAAGCGCCTTTTCAATGTTAAAATCCATATTAAGACTTCTCGCAAGGTCATTCCCTGTTCCCTGTGGTATAATGCCAAATGGAACTTCAGTGCCTGCCAGTCCGTGCATAACTTCATTTGCTGTTCCGTCACCTCCAAAAGCCACGATTGCATCATATTCTCTGCGAATAGCTTCCGCTATCCTGGCAGCATGGAATGGATGCTCGGTAAAATAAAACTCAAAGACAGCATTGTCAAATTTCTCTGTCAGTTCCTTAAGGTATTTTAATTTTCGCAGGGTTTTGCCCCTTCCTGCCACAGGATTAACAATTACAGCAAACCTTCTTTTCAATCTCCTCCCCCAACTATAGCAATTCCTTCAATTTCAACCATCACATCCTTGGGTAAACGGGAAACCTGAACAGCTGATCTTGCAGGGGGCTTTTCCTGAAAATATTCATTAAAAACTTCGTTCAACTCAGAGAATTTGCTTAAATCTGATACGAAAACCGTAACTTTCACAATATCCTCAAGTGAAGAATTCCCGGCTTCTAAGACTGCCTTTAGGTTCTCAAGTACCTGCCTTACCTGCCCTTTGAAGGTAGTTTCCTCAACCTTTCCTGTAACAGGATTTATAGGAATTTGCCCTGCTGTAAAGATGAATCCACCTGCAACGACTGCCTGGCTATATGGT
>QNCQ01000014.1 GCA_003645825.1 Fidelibacterota bacterium | reverse complement strand
GTATAGTGCATGATTACAACCTGTTTCATCTTTTGATTCTCCTAATTCGTTCCTCACACACAAAGTAAATATAAAGATTAACCACGTCTTTTTCAGCAAAAGAAAGTGTCTGGTATATTATTTGTTGAGGACTGCATCCGCTGTCGTTTGTGGAATCGTCTTCTGCAAGAGTCTTTGTTTTTCTGTGAATGTGAAAAGATGACATAGTCAGGTCTGGTTCCATCGGGAGGGATACGCGGAATAGATAAACAAAATCACACTTTTTCTCTGAGGAGATGTTAAAGCGTATAGAGAGATATTCCAAAAGCCCGACATCAAACAGAACGAAACGAGGATGTTTTACCTTTCCCCTTTCATTTCAATAGAAATTTGTTGCTTTGCCGGAGTTTTTATTAAACAGTTATTTCCGGGTAGTTTCCCATAATTTTTAATTTTGTAGTTAGAGGTTTTATGTCGTCGAGGCATTTTTTCACTGTTTCATCTTCGAGTGAGCCAATAAAATCCAGAAAGAAAGCGTAACTTCCCGGTGATTCGGGTATTGATTCTATTCTTGTGAGGTTAATCCCCGCTTTTGCGAATATTTCAAGAACTTTGAACAATGTTCCCGCCTTATGTTCGGTAGAGAAAATTATGGAACATTTGTCGCCTTTTCCTTTCGTTTCCTCTCTGGCTAAAATAAGGAATCTGGTATAATTATTCCCAAGGTCGGCTATGTTTTCCTTGATGATTTCCAGATCATATAACTCAGCAGCAAGTTTGCTGGCAATAGCTGTAGACTGTTTCAAATTTTTTTCTCTGATCATTCTTGCAGCTCCGGCTGTGTCATAGTATGATACGGGATTTAGTTTATTCCGCTCTATAAAGCTTTTACATTGTGTTAACGCCTGTGGATGGGAAATTACTTCTCTCAATTCCCTATGATCAGCACCAGGGATGGCAAGAAGGCAGTGTTCTACCTTAAGGTTAACAGCACCTACGACTTTTAGCTTTGTCTTTATGAGCAGGTCATTAACTTCGCCTATAACACCTCCTAAGGTGTTTTCAACGGGAACTATTCCGTAGTCATAATAGCCCTTTTCGACACCCTCGAATACTTCCCTGAATTCCACGCAGGGTATTGTAACGGATTCATGAAGCCATTTTCTTGCAGCGACGTCGCTATAGGCACCGTGTTCCCCCTGAAATGCTGTTATTTTGAAGTTCTTTTTCTGCAGTCTCTTGCTCTCTGAGAATATTTCGAGGAATATTCTTTTGTAAACTTCTGTATTTACAAGAGATTCTGTGTATGAGTTAATGCGATCAAGAATTTCTTTTTCTCTTTCTATATCTTCAATTTCTGTTTTGAATCTTTTGCTGAGTATACCCAAGATCATCCTGTCATTCAGAAGTTTCAATATTTTCGAATCAATGATATCAATCTGCTCTCTTACTTTTTTTAAATTCATATTTCCTGCTCCGTTTTTTCAATTCTCAATTGTAAACTTATAACCCTATTCTGTAAAATCAATATCAACGAAAGGGAATTTTCAAAAATAATACCAGAAAGCACGAAAAAGCACAAACATTCCTATAAGTTTGGGTTACACTCTTAAGATAATAAAACAGCTAACAAGGAGTTACCAGGATTTTTCCGATAGAAACTTATTAAAGCCTTTGCTGGTATACACAGTTCCCAGGCTATCTACCCATAAAGCATGACATCCAGGAAACCTTTCTAAAATTTTCTTTCCTTTTCTGATGCCTGCTACAAATAAACCTGTTGCCAGAGCATCTGCCGTTTCTGCATTGGGAGCTATCACGGTGACGGATTGACATTTGTATGCGGGGAGTCCTGTTTTGGGATTGAGGATATGATGATACCTTGTACCATTCAGTATGTAAAATTTCTCATAATCCCCACTTGTGGCAATAGCCCCTTTCTTTATTTCAACTACCCCCAATAGCTCTCCTGGTTTTCTTGGATGACGGATACCAATTCTCCACGGTTTTCCATCTGCCCTTGGAAGAAGGCCCATGTCTCCACCAGCATTTACTATAGCTCCCTTTATTATGCTGTATTTACTGACAAGATTTATTGCTTTGTCAACTGCATATCCTTTAGCAATACCTCCCATTGAGAGTCGAAGGTAACCGTTTTTTCTGGCGATTCGGTAGTTTTCTGTATCCAGCAAGATGTTTTGAAAACCGGTAAAGCCTGATAGGAATCTGAGACTGTCTATATTAGGAGAGTACTTTCTTTCTTTGTCGAAAGGGTAGAGGGGAAGGTATGTTCCAACCGTGATGTCAAATAGACTGTCTGTTTTTCTGGATATTTCAATACCTCTTTTTATCAAAGAAAGCAAATTATAACTGACAGAGAGGAATCTATTTTCAGGAAGATTGGTGTTGAATTGGTAAATTTTGCTTTTTCTGTTGCCTTCATAAAAGGTGGAATCTATTTTATCAAAGAGCCCAAAAACTTTCCTTGCAATAGCTTTTGCTGTATCCTCGCAGGAAACTCTATCGGCATTTTTACTTTCAACCAGGAGAGTAATATCGATAACCGTTCCAAGAGCAAAGTGGGTATATTTAAAAGTTTCAAATCTCTTGCTGGAATCACAAAATAGCAAGAAGGATAGAAAGAAAACAATAGCAAGTTTTCTGTTCATCTATAGGTTTCTACAGTGTTACAGCGTCAATATTGTTGTAATCCGGAAGTTTTACATAAACCTTATTGGGAGCGCAGATAATTTTTCCATGTGTTCTGAAACCTTCATAGATGCAATTTCTGTGTTTACAGGCAGATTCTACAATTCTCACCTTTCCATTCCTATTTTCTAAGACTGTTTTCCCTGCATAGCCATTAACAACTATTTCTCTATAGTTTTTCAGAATGTCAAATTCTTCTACTTTTTTCCCATTGGCGAAAATCTCGACTTTGTTGGTGTTAGGTTCCAACCCTGCAAGGATATTCAGAATATTTCTCCTCTTCACACTTATCCATATTTTATGTCTGGAAGGTTTTCCCTTTCTGAGTGAATGGAGAAATCTGCGAACGTTTTTCATGCCGGATTTGGAAGGATCTATCACCTCATCGGATTGGACAATTGTTAAATCAGGTTTTACCCCGGAGAAAATCTCCTGAAAGAATATGGCTCTATAGCTTCTATGGCTTCCATCGAGGTCGATTTTGTGACCACTGAATTTTGCTTTCAGTCCAAAATCCCGACAGATAGCTTTTGTAAGTTCTCTAATATCCCTTTCAGCATCGTTCGAGTAGAGAATAAATGTGGTATCGTCGAGACGGTCCCGAACGAACGTAAGAGGGACAAAGACCGCCGATCCTCCTATAGAGATTCTCTTCAAAAACTCCCTTCTTGAAATGTAGTTTTTCATTTTTCCTTCTCCTGAGCTTTTTGAACAACTTTTATTACTTTAAACATAGGGAGACTTTCCCTGGAAATTTTCCTGAAAATAACCCTTATCAGAAAGCCAGAGATTATTACAACTGCAGTTGCGGATAGGAAAGCTATTAACTCCGGCATTCCATGCGATAACCTGGTTTTTAGCAAAGAGTAGAATGAAATTGTTGTTATAATAAATAGAGCAAGAGGTATACCGTACTGTAGAAGAGATATTTTTAGCACGTTTTTGCCGATCTGCTCAATTTCAACGGCGTCTCCAATGTTGGCTTCAGTTTCAGAAATTGCTTTTACGACCCTTTTTCCTGTCTCGGTGGATTTACAGAGTACCCTTGCTGCACATCTATCGCATGCGTCAGATCGAAAGAGTTCAACGGTAACAGATTCTTTGTCCTTTTCCAGAATCAGACCTATCTCTTTATCCTGCATTTACGTTTCTCCTGGGTTTCCAACGATCACTATACATTTTGTCGGGCATTTGTCGGTCGGGAGAACCGGTTCCTTAGTATATAAGTCGTAATCCACTTCGGCAAGGTTGTTTATCACTTTGAAACCCTTTCCTCCTGTTGCTCTTTCACAGATCCCGCACGAGATACATGCTGTTTTGCAAACGCTTCTAGCGAGTTTCGGGTTGTCTCTATTTTTACAGAGTACAAAAACATGTCTGGAAATAGGATGCAGTTCTATGATATTTCTTGGACATGCTTCAACGCACTTTCCGCATCCAGTGCATTTTTCCCTATCAACTACAGGCAGACCATTTTCGCTCATGTGAATGGCGTCAAAAGGACAGGCCCTTATGCAATCACCGTATCCTATACATCCCCAGTTGCATGCTCTTGGTCCACCTCCGACAAGATGGGCTGCAAGACAGGTTTGAACTCCCAGATACTCAGCTTTCTTTTTTTGATTATTTGTGTCTCCCTGACACAGAACCACAGCTACCTTGCGTTCCTTTTCAGTGACTTCAAGCCCCAGAATTTCAGCAATTTTAGATAGGTTTTCGGAATTAGCAACTGGGCAGTTGGCCGGTTCGGCTTTACCCGATACAAGAGCCTCCGCCATAGCTGCACATCCTGCATATCCACAGGCTCCACAATTTGCGCCGGGAAGCAGGTCTATGATTTTTGTAATTCGAGGATCTTCTTTTACTGAAAGCTTCTTACTCGCTATGGAGAGCCCTGCAGAAAATACAAATCCCAGCACGCCCATGGTTATAATAGCATAAAAGATGCTTGATATATCCATATCTTCTCTCCTTTAAATCAATCCGGCAAAGCCCATAAATGCGAGTGCAAGACACCCTGCTGTTATCATGGTTATACCTGCTCCTTTGAAAGGTTCTGGAACATCTGCCAGTTCGAGCTGTGTTCTTATTCCAGCCATAATTACTATAGCAAGTGTGAATCCCGCTCCTGCACCAAAACCAAAAATAATGCCCTCGATAAAATCGTACTGTTTCATTACCATGAATAACGCTAATCCCAGAATAGCGCAATTAGTGGTTATCAATGGCAAATAGATGCCAAGAGCATCATACAGTGGCTTACTGACTTTTCTTACGAACATTTCAACCAGCTGAACGAGACTCGCGATCACCAGGATAAAAGAAACTATCTGCAGGAACTCGAGTTTGAGCGGTACAAGAATAAGGTGGTAAATAAGCCAAGTTACAGTGGCAGTCATTGTCATCACAAATGTGGTAGCTAACCCCATGCTGACCGCAGGTCCAATTTTCTTTGATACACCGACAAAGGGGCATAGACCCAGGAAGTATGTAAGAACATAATTATTAACAACAGCTGCGGATATAAATATCAATAACAAATTCATCTCTCACCCTCAAAAAATTTTATGACTTGATGCCAAGTTTTGAGTTTATCCAATTTGCTATCCCTATCATCAAACCAAGAGCTAGAAATGCTCCAGGTGGTAGAATCATTACAAGCCATGTGTCAAAACTTTCTGGCATGATCGGTAGGTTGAATATCGAACCCGCTCCCAATAATTCTCTGAACATGCCCAGAATTGTGAGAGTCAAGGTGAAACCTATGCTCATCCCTAAGGCATCAATAATTGCTCTATGGACCGGATTTTTTGAAGCGAAGGCTTCCTGACGCCCAAGGATTATACAGTTTACTACAATTAACGGGACGTAAGGTCCGAGAGCTTTGCTGATTGTAGGAAAGAATGCAGCAAGAGTTCTATCTGCCACAGTTACAAAGGTAGCAATGACTATAATAAAGGTTGGGATTCTGACCTGTTTTGGAACTATGTTTCTAATGAGAGAAATTAGCGTACTGGAGCAGGTTAGAGTGAAGATGACGGCTAAGCCCATTGAGAGACCATTTACAGCTGAATTTGTAACAGCTAGTGTTGGACATAGTCCCAGAAGCATTCTTAGTACCGGGTTTTCTTTCCATAACCCCTTTGTAAACTCATGTGCAAGACTTGTTTTAAAGGAGCTCATTTTTCTATCCCTTTATCGCTTTAAAAATATTTCTCTGTTTTCTTTTATTGCATTGTTAAGTATTTCTACAACAGACCTTGAGGAAATTGTTGCTCCTGTTATTGCCTGTATTTGTCCGGGTTTTGATGGTTTTTCGTTTTTTACGTAGGTAATTTCTGGTAAGGCGCGCAAGCCTTTAAACTGGTTTGTGAACCACTTTCTATCTTCTGGATTTGATGGGTCATCGACAATTTTGGTGCCTAGCCCAGGTGTTTCGACCTGCTCGAGAATTTTTATTGCGAGTATTGTATCCATATCCATATTCATCCCGACCAGTATAGAAATTTTTCCCTGAAAACCATTGCCTTCAGCGAGAAAAGCTACGCCAAGTTCTTTTTCCTTTTTTGTGCAGCCTACATAGTAAACCTTTTCCCCAAGTTCCAATTTTTTGTATTCTTCTGCATCGGGTATTACTTCGAAAATTGCCTTTTCAAGTTCTGTCTGGCGATGTGCCTGTATTTTGGGGTAAGTATAGAAATTATATACTGAAAGAATTGCCCCAGAAAGGATTGCTGCTATGGTTAAAACGATTATCATTCTTGCGGTATTGCTCATTTTTTCTCTCCAAGGATTTTAGGTCTGGTGAACATGTTTATAAGAGGTGTCACAGAGTTCATTAAAATTATTGAATACATAACCCCTTCAGGTAGACCGCCAAAGAGCCTTATTATTATCAGCAGGGTTCCGGCTCCGATACCGAAAATCCAGGAGCCAAGAGGAGTCGACGGTGAAGTTACCATATCAGTTGCCATAAAGAAAGCACCCAGCATTAGTCCGCCAGCAAGAAGATGAAAAAGTGGATCGGGATATTGCTCTGGATTAATTAACCAGAAAATGCCCCCAAGAATTGCAACGGTTCCTAAGTAGCTTAGAGGTATTCTCCAGTCCGCGTATCTCAATACAAGAAGAATTATGCCTCCGGCAATTATTGCTATGGCACATGTTTCTCCAATACAGCCCCCTACATTACCCCAGAGCAAATCAACATAGGGAGTAGTAACTTTTTCAAATTTAAACAAGCCAAGAGGAGTGGCTGTTGTGACGGCATCAACACATTTCTGCTGGAGCAGGGTGGGAGTCCATGTTGTCATTTTAACAGGAAATGAAGCCTGAAGAAAAGCTCTCCCTATGAGAGCTGGATTGAAAATGTTATATCCCAGTCCACCAAAGGCATGTTTCCCAACAGCAATACCAAAGAAAGTTCCAATTATCACAGCATAATATGGAATGGAAGGAGGAAGACAGAGCGCAAGAAGAAGCCCGGTGATAACCGCACTGCCGTTGTATACTGTTATTTTTTTTCTCCTCATCAGTTGTATGGATGCTTCGGTAATGACGGCTGTGGCAATAGAAACGAGAATCACCCATAACGCCCTGATTCCGAAAAAGTATACCCCCATTATCGTAGCTGGCATAAGAGTGATTACTACCGTCCACATTATCCGGGGGACACTTTCTCCTGATTTTACATGAGGAGAAGGTGAAAGATATAAAATTTTTTCTTCAAGCTTGTTCGTTTTTTTACCTTCCATCCGTTTAACTCTTTACTTTTTCAATTGGTTAACCATGAATTTTCCAACTTTTATGTGTTGAACAAGGGGAATATGAGAAGGGCAAACATATGCACAACTTCCGCACTCGATACAATTCAGTATGCCCATCTTATTTGCCATTTCCCACATTCCTTTTTCAGAAAGCCTGGCAAGTTTGGTGGGTAAAAGGTTCATTGGACATACCCTGGTGCACGAGCCACAACCTATACATGGATATACAGTTTCAGCAAAGTTTTTACCATCTTTCAAACATAATATTCCGCTTGTGCCTTTTATAACAGGAACCTCCAGAGAACCAATTGTGATGCCCATCATTGGACCGCCCATTATCACCTTGATATTATCGCCCGTGAGTCCACCACAGTAATCGATAACATCTTTTAGCTTTGTGCCTATAGGGATTAGCAAGTTTTTTGGCTCTTTTATCCCGTTGCCAGTGACAGTTACAACTCTCTCGATAAGTGGCTTATTCTCTACGACAGCTTCGTATATTGCCAGGGCAGTACCCACATTGTTAACTACGACTCCAACGTCCATAGGTAAACCGCCGGCAGGAACTGTTCTGTCCAACACGGCTTTTATGAGCATTTTTTCTGCGCCCTGGGGATATTTGGTTTTGAGAGCGACTACCTCAATCTCAGGGATCTTAGATGTAGCTTTGGACATTTTTTCTATAGCATCTGGCTTGTTATTTTCTATTCCGATATATGCTTTTTTTACTCCGAGGGTTCTCGTTATGATGAGCACCCCCTGAACCACTTTATCGGTAAAGTCCAGCATCATGCGGTGGTCTGCAGTAAGGTATGGCTCACATTCACAACCGTTTAAAATAAAGGTATCTATCGGTTTATCCTTCGGGGGTTTTAGCTTAACGTGAGTTGGAAATGTAGCGCCACCAAGGCCTACGATACCTGATTTTTCAATAATAGAAATAATATCTTCTTTACTAAGGCTTTCCCAGCTTTTAGTATCTGAGTCGGTAACCAAGGGGTTTGCCTCTTCCGATGATGTGATGTGAACCGTCTGTGTTGATAACCCAAGAGGGTGGAGAAAGGTGTCAATAGTTTTAACCTTTCCGTTAATACTTGCATGTATGTAGCTTGAGATAAAGCCGGTTGACTCGCCTATTATCTGACCTGCTTTGACTTCTTCCCCTTTCTGGACCACAGCCTTCGCAGGTGAACCAATGTGTTGCTGTAGAGGGATAAAAACCTCTTTGGGAGTTGGGAGTTTCTCTATTGGTTTATGTTCTGTGAGTTCTTTGAACTCTTTTGGATGAATTCCTTTTCTGAAGGTCAATACTTTCATCTACAGCCTCTCCTGTTAAAGATAACTGAGATCAGTTTGCAAAACTAATACCATTTTGCTTTACTGGGTATACAACTCTTGTTTTTCTTTAAATTTAGAAAATCAAATTTTATTTCCTGGAATTCGTTAAGCATATTCGTTTTTTAAACTTTATAAAAATATCTATTCTATAAACCACCATTTTACACCATAGATGAAAAGTCTGTTGCGGTATGGCATCAAAGGGAGCGAGGAAAATAGTCGTCCCTGAATGTTGTAAAAAGAATAAAAGATATAGAAGGACTTTACCCTTGCTCCAATTTCAAAAGATAGGAATAGTTTTTCGTTATTGAAAACGCTGAAATCGATTAATCCTGTTGAACGAACTTCCTCAAACCATGCGAGTTGCTCGTATCCTTCTGTATACCAGAAAGAGCCATAGTAGCTAAGCTTTAGATTTTTAAGAATATTGAATGATCCACCCAGAGAAGAGATGTTATAAATCACCAGATTGATATCTCTGTTTGACTGCGGAGCATAAACGAACCTGTTTATAAATTCCACCCAGTTCTTAAAACGGATGTCTATGTTAGAAAAAAAGAAAAGTCTTCTTTCTCTGCGTAGGTTGAAATTTAGTAGCTGGAAAGAAGGGCTGGATTTTAAAGGCATATAAAAGTTGGCTATTGTATGTCTGAATCCCAGATTGAAATCGATGTGTTTGGTTTTCCATTCTATTCCTAATTCACCAATATTGGAAATGAATCCTTTATCGAAATCTGGTGCTTTATTTAAGGTGTCTGGCATTACAGAAAAAATAAGAGGATATAGATGAAATCTTCTATAGTACCCCATGTTTAAATATAATGTTCTAAAAATATTCTGTTTTATGCTAAGTTCGGCAACAGGTTTGAGATTGGCTATTCCTGTTTCAAACAAGATCTTGGTTGTGTTTCGATTAAAATCACCTGTTAATAGAAAATTCGCCTTCGTCTGAGAAAGGTTCCCTCCTCCTCTTTCACAAAATTCATTTTGAAAAACACGAAAGTTGACTCCAAGACTACCATTGCTTGAAAATTTCTGAATGTTGAAATATATCTGGTTGTGGATACCTTCTCCTTTTAAGGATAAGTTTCCAGTGTTCCTGCTGTAGTAGAAACCTGATGTTAATACTCCTGCTTGAAAATTTTTAGTTTTTGTTAGCTTTTTCAGGCTTATATATCCACCTCTTCTGTATTCTTTATCAGTTCCTCCAAATGTATAGTTGTATTCCGACGTGCTGTAATTAACAATACCTGGCATGTACTTGTTGTAAAATATCCAGGCTGTGACGCTGAAGGTTGATACCCTGGTTTCGAATCCCATTCTGTAGTTTTGAGCTAAGCTTTCTCCAGTTTTAACTCCGTATTTCGATCCCAAGAGCCCGAAGCGGCCATCGTATCCAAGGTTTGAAAAATCCAGTCCCCATATTCCTTTGTCATAGTACCTGCCACTGGCGAATGCGGATACGTTTAAGAAACTGTAGTCTCCCTTATAGTATTTAAATCCTGTTATAGGTTTTTCAAAATATCCTGCTCTTTGGTAGTTTATTTCCCCTTCGAGATATTTGGATTTGAAGAAATGGGACTCCTGCCATAGAGCCGGTAAATTGCCAAACAACGGGTCTACCTCTGTGAAGTTATCCCGTATGACCCAAATGGTGTAGCCTGGCAATCCAGAATAATCGCTTGCAATTTTAATTCCCCAATCATCGTAGGGTAGTAGAATCGTATTGTTGAGTTTACGACATCGGTCAATGTTTCTAATAGGCAAAAAGAGGGTGTCGATACCAAATGCACATTTTAAGCTGTCAAATCTGGCATAGGATGTTGCAAAAAACAGATAAATCAGGATGCTTAAAGACAAAGACTTTCTCACCATATTTGAAATTACTCCAAGTGTAACAGAACTTTATGTAATAACCTGGAAATGTATGGAACAAAAATGAGGAACACAAAGGTGTTTGTAATAATATGTATCAAGCTGAATCCAAGTCCTGCTATGACCGTTGCGATTATTCCTCTCATATCAAAGCCTGCGGCCAGCGGGTAGGACAGATTTGTAAGCAGGTCGTAAGTGAATGTTAATAAAAATCCCGCTGTCGCGCTCGTGATGGCTGCTTTTCTGTAAGAGTTACCGTAGATAATAACCCTTCTTAGTAATCCCCCGGTGTATCCAACTAGACCTCCAACAAGAATTTGAAAAAAGAGCAGGAGGGGGAACACCAGGCCAGAGCCAAAAGGATTCAATGCAGAAAACAATAGCTCTCCAGCGGTACCAACCACAATTCCTGTTTTCCATCCGAGAAGAATTCCGGATATGAAAATTGTAGCAAGCACAAATTCCACATTTGGGATGAGTACAAATGCATATCCAATGCCAAGAACCAGAGCAATAAAAAGTCCGGTATAAGCAACTCTCTTCGTTCTGTCGAGTTTTTTCTCTGTCATTTTCTCGCTTTAAAACAGGGATGTTTGCTTATCGTCAGTTTTAGTTTCTTTTCCTTCCTTACCCCTTGTTTCATTATCTTCATTGTCCAGAGGTTTTTCTGGGTTTTCGCCTTTGTAAAGTACTCTTTTGAAGTAATTGCTTTTGGACGTCCATTTCCCTTCGCTAACGTCACTTTCAATGCTGTTTTTCATCTGGTAAAGCCTGGTGTCTATTTCATCTATCTGATAAACGAGTTGAGCTTCAGGAAAAGCGGGTTCCTTTGGAGATTGCCATTCATATTTCCCATGGTGGGATAGGATTATATGTTCGAGTTTTAATCTCAAAAGTTCGGGGAACCCTTCTATTTCCTTGGCTTCTTCGATCAGCATGTCTCTACCCAGTACTACATGCCCGATGAAGTTGCCCTCATCAGTATAATCAAATACGTATCTACCACTGAGTTCCCTGATTTTACCAATATCATGGGCAAGAACGCCGGCAATGAAGAGTTCTTCGTTAATTTCGTCGTATACTTTGCATATGCTCTTTGCTATTTTTACTGTATTGAAAATATGTTCAAGTAAGCCACCCTGGTAGGCATGGTGTAGCCTCATGGAACCAGGAAGAGATTTAAGCTGCTTTTCATATTTCCTATATATTCTGCTGAGTAGTTTGCTAAGGTAGGGATTTTTTATGTTCTTGATAATTTCCCAGATTTCGCTCCACATTTCATCGATGTTTTTTGGAGTGGTTACGATAAACTCTGAGTCAGTGAGGTTTTCTTCTATCCTTTTCTCCTCATCAATTCTCCTTATTTTTTCGATTTTTATCTGAATGGAGTCACGGAATTTTTCCACTGCCCCTGCAACACCTACAATGTCACCAACATTAAATTCTGCATCCATTTCCTGTGCTTTTTCCCACAGTTTAGCCGTGATTCGACCGGTTCTATCTTGTAGAAGTATGTCAAGGTAGGGATTATCATTCTTAGCGTATTTTAAAACCTTTTCTACTACAAGGTAAAAACCATAAAACTTTTCCCCTTCGTTTAGCTCTGCTATGTACCTTCTATCTCTTTCTCCCATCTTCACTCCCTCAACAATAGGTTTTAATTTAACAAAACTGTGGCAAAAGGCTTAAAAATTATTTGGAGTCTTTTAAGATATATCAAGGGTATCAGTGAGCAGATCATGGAAGATATCGTTAAGGTTAGAGGAAAGGAAAAAGCATCCATATTTAGGTTCTTATAGAATCAGAGAAGAATTTAAAATTCCCTAGATTTAAATCTGTAGCACTTGATCTTTTCAAACTATGTTATTGTGAAATGAGTCTCCAGAATGTATACCATGTTTCTGAATCAGACATATGGATTTTAAAATTCATTGATATTTACAGAAGCCAGAATTATATTTTCAAAATGGCAGAGTGCTATCACCAGGATATTAGCTTTTGATAAAACAGGAGGAAAGGATGGCAAAAGAACGTATTTTACTTATACTGGTATTTGTTCTTCCCTTATGCCTTTATGCGGGTTCCCACACTCAGGATCGTTACCCCCCTGGTTCTGTGGCAGTTACTGACAATGCCTTTTCTCTGTTTTTTAACCCTGCTGCCTCGGGATATCGATCGGAGTTCCAGCTTATTGCCTACTTTCCGGAAGCTTTGCGGTCCTACAAAAATGAATACTCGCTATTGGTAATGGGCGGAAAAGCATGTTTCTCGGGGGAATGGTTGTACAGTGGAGAACAATTTTACCAGAGATGGCAATATTCGCTCGGACTCCCGGCAGGAAAATGGCTTAATCTAGGACTCAGGTACAGATGGTTTGGAACAGTCGAGGACAAAGGAGAGATAGACCTGGGATTTATCTCCCGACCATGGAAATTTCTATCCCTTGGAGGGGTAATCCAAAACGTAACGGAAGCGAATGGACTTCCTGTTGTTTATCAACTTGGAATAGGGGCAAGACCTCTTGGAAAGATTATCACATTAGCTATAGACGTCACAGGGCAGAAGGGAAATAACGATTTAGAGTATAAAACATACATCGAATTAAAACCTGTTGATGGAATCAGTCTATCATCAGAGTACTATCCCGAAAATGGAGAGCTCAGGCTGGGATTCAATATTAACCTGATAAACAGCGGGATTGGTTTTGTAGAAAACGGTAGGAGCGCATATTTTCACCTCTCTAACTCAAAATATCGTACAATCTTTGAAAGGAAGGCCAGAAAGCTTGTTGTCTTTAAACTACCTCAGACGATCCATGAAGAACCTATTCTTTACGGCTTCAGAAAACCTCATACTCTCAAGGCTCTCATCGATAAAGTGAAAGAGATTGCAAAAGATAAGAGTGTTCATACAGTACTCTTCGTGGGAAATAATCTCTCATACGGCTTTTCAAGGTTGTATGAAGTCAGAAATGCGATAGAGGAGTTAAGAACGAGTGGGAAACATACCTGTTTCTACTCAGAATCTATGAATAACGGTACTTACTATCTCGCGACCGCCTGTGATAAAATATTTCTTAATCCTGCTGGTACCCTATGGCTTGTGGGATTCAGCTCCACGTACATTTTCATCAAAGACCTCCTCGATAAACTCGGTATAGAAGCAGAATATGAACACATAGGGAACTACAAAACTGCTGCGGATATGTTTACAAGAGACTCAATGTCTGTATATTACCGTGAAATGATTGAAACTTTGCTTGAAGATTTCTACAACAGTTTCATCTCTGAGGTTTCAAAAACAAGAGGTTTTTCAGTAGAAAAAATGCTGGAGCTGATCGACAATGGCCCTTATATGGCGGAACTCGCAAAAGAAAAGGGACTTATCGACGATTATCTGTACGAGGACCAAGTTTTAGAAAAACTTAAGAAGACCGATAAGGCAAAATTAGAGATAGTGAAAATCAAGAGATACTCAAAAAGGAAAGAATTTCGCGAAGACTGGAGCTACCCAGCTCAGAAAGATAAAATCGCTCTTGTTTACGCCGTGGGTTCTATCAGCGAAGGAAAAAGTAAGAAAGGGTTTTACAGTAACGTTATGGGATCGGAGACAATTGCCAGAGCCATAAGAAAAGCAAGAGAAGATAAATCTGTAAAAGCTATTGTCTTTCGGATAGATTCCCCTGGAGGTTCTGCACTTGCTTCTGATGTTATCTGGCGAGAGGTTTACCTAACAACAACTGGCAGAAATAGAAAACCCTTCATAGTGTCAATGTCAGGTCTTGCCGCGTCAGGTGGTTATTATATCGCATGCCAGGCTGATACGATTATTGCCACTCCTTATACAATTACGGGTTCAATCGGAGTTTTAGGTGGAAAATTCAATGTCCAGAAACTTTGTGAAAAAATCGGGATAAATACTGCCACCATTAAAAAAGGGAAATATTCAGACTATATGAGTATCTATCGTGAACTGACTCCCGATGAGAGGTTAAAGCTACAGAAAATTATATCTTATTACTACGATGTGTTTACAAAGCATGTAGCAGATGGGAGAGGTATAAGTCAGGACAGCGTTAAGAGTATAGGCGAAGGAAGGGTATGGAGTGGGACGAGAGGCAAGACAATAGGTCTGGTAGATATAATTGGGAGTCTGGATACAGCAATTGAAATAGCAAGACAAAAGGCAGGTCTTAGTAACAAAGATATCGCCATAAGCATTTACCCAAAACCCTTTAACTATATTTTCGAGGTTTCTGTTAGCGATTTCTTCACAAGGAAGACTTACTTTGGAAAATTGCTGGAAAAAGATATTAAATTTTACAGTTATTTGTTTGATCTTTGGTTGAACAACAATGAGAATGTTTTTATGATCATGCCGTACATAATAAAAGTAGAGTAAAAAACGG
>QNCQ01000013.1 GCA_003645825.1 Fidelibacterota bacterium | reverse complement strand
GGCAAAAACCATCCAGGAGATTAATGAGAAAATTAAGCGCGGAAAGGCTGTGGTTGTTACCGCAGAGGAAATGATTGATATAGTAAGAAAAAAGGGAGAAGAAAAAGCTGCAAGGGAGGTGGATGTCGTTACTACAGGGACTTTTGGCCCCATGTGCTCAAGCGGGGCTTATATAAACATAGGTTCTACTTCCCCCAGGATAAAGCTCGGGGGAGGGAAGTGTTATCTTAATGGTGTGCCCGCATATTGTGGTTTTGCTGCTGCGGATATTATGATAGGGGCATCGGCTTTGCCTGATGACGATCCAAGAAATAAGTACTATCCCGGAAGATTCAGATACGGAGGTGGTCATGTGATAGAAGCTCTTGTGAAAGGGGAAGATGTGTTGCTGGTCGGCTCCGCTTATGGTACGGACTGTTACCCTTCCACGAGGATTGAAAAGAAGGTGAACATTAATAATCTACGTAATGCGGTACTTTTTAATCCCCGAAATTCCTATCAGAACTATAATGTAGCTGTCAACCTGAGTGACAGAGTTATTTATACATATATGGGGATATTAAAGCCCAGGATGGGGAACGCAAATTACTGCAGTGCAGGACAGCTATCACCCCTGCTTAATGATCCGTTTTATAGGGTTACCGGTATTGGTACGAGAATATTTTTAGGTGGAGGAGTCGGTTATATAGCTTGGCATGGGACTCAGCACAACCCGGATGTTCCTCGGGGAGCCAATGGAGTTCCGAAAGTCCCAGCAGGTACTATTGCGGTTATAGGGGATCTGAAAGGAATGAATAGCAGATGGCTCAGGGGGGCTTCGATAGCTGGGTACGGTGTTTCTCTGTTTGTTGGTATTGGTATCCCGATTCCAGTTATAGATGAGGAGATAGCTTTTTTTACTTCTGTTAGAGATGAGGATATTATTGCACCTGTGGTAGATTATGGTGGTGACTATCCCGAAGGGAGGGGCGAAATTATAGATGAGGTGGATTACGCTCAGCTCAGGCTTGGTGAGGTTAAGATCAGAGGTAGAAAGGTGCCGACGGCATCGCTTTCCAGTTACTACAAGGCAAGAGAGATTGCTGGGATTCTGAAGGAATGGATTCTTGAGGGGAAATTTTATCTTTCCTATCCGGTTGAGAAGCTCCCAGGAAGTGAGAAAGGAATAAAGTTTAAAAAGCAACCTTGAGTAAAAAGGTATAAGAATGGTAGAAAGAAAAATAGTGCTTAGATTTCCTTCGACTCTGGTAGATCAACCTGTTATCTGCAAGCTTGCGAAAGACTTTGATCTTGAGTTTAATATTTTGAAAGCTTATGTAACTCCAGATGAAGAAGGCATGCTGGTGATAGAACTGAGAGGTAAGGAGGACAACTACAACAGAGGACTGGAGTTTCTGAAGAAGAAAGGTATTGTTGTGCAGTCTCTTAGGCAGAAGATAACCAGGAATGATGAGAAGTGTGTTCACTGTGGGGCATGTGTTGTAGTATGTCCCGTCGGTGCACTTGTGATGGATTATGATTCAAAGAAGGTAAATTTTATTGAAGATTCCTGTATTGCCTGTGAGCATTGTGTCCTTGCATGCCCTACGCAGGCGATGGAGACGCGTTTTTGATGGAAAGGTTTTATAAAAGATGGTGCAGGGCATCTGATCTTGTGAAGTATGATGTGGTTATAAAGGAAAGTGAGCTTTTTGTAATGACTTCTGTTGACCTCAGGGGCAAAGCTTTTTCGGCTCTTAGTAAATACAGGAAAGATATTGAGGAGTATATACGTTTAAATCCGGAGTTTCTGGATGCTCTTGGACCGATTGAGGTTGATAAGGAGGCACCTGAGATTGTTAAGGAAATGGCCTGCAATTCCGGAAGGGTTAATGTTGGACCCATGGCCTCTGTAGCGGGTGCAATTGCTGAGTATGTTGGTAATAACCTGTTAAAATATTGTTCGGAAGTTATTATAGAAAATGGCGGTGATATATTTATGGCTTCTGGCAAGGAGAGGGTAATAGCGATATATGCGGGGAAGTCGATTTTTTCGGGAAAGCTTGGAATCAGGATGGTTCCTGGTATGATGCCTGCTGGAGTGTGCACTTCATCGGGCACTGTTGGGCACTCGTTAAGTTTTGGGAAAGCTGACGCTGTGGTGGTTGTTTCAAAGTCTGCTATTTTTGCTGATGCAGCCGCGACATATTTTGCAAATCTTGTGAAGTCTGAGAAGGATATAGGGGGGGTAATTGAAAAGTCGAAAGAGTTTGAAGAAATAATGGGAATTGTGGTGATAAAAGGGGATAAAATGGGGGTGTGGGGGAAGTTGGAGCTTGTGGAGATTTAATTTTTTATGGCGAAGAGAGTAAGATATTTAAAAAGCCCCTACGGCATTATCCTTAGGAAGATAAGGGATGAAAAGAGGTTAAAGTATCTGTTCCTTGTATTACTTGGGGTGATTGCATTCCTGGTTTATTATTTCTTCCCAGTTTCCAGGCCAAGTGAGAGTTACATACTTGCAGAAGGTTATAGAAAGTATGTTATAAAGATCAAAGAAGATATAAAAAGGAAAGGCTTTGAACTTGTTGATATAAGCAAGCTTAGAGGGATTGATCTTCCAAAAGGTACTCTTGTGTTTGAGATTGGTTATGAACAAAGTTTGAAGGAGAAGGAACAGGTACTGTTCAAAGTTTTGGCACGTAACGGCTTTGAAGTTTATAAAAGGTTGCCGGTAGAGGAGAAGGGTTTTGTTTATTTTGTGAGTTATAGTGGTAAACCGGTTGGCTATTTTATACTTATGAGGAAGGGGTATAGAGAACTTTTGAAATCGGTTACAGATAGTTTTTTTAGAAAGCCACGAATTGCGGTGATAATAGATGATTTCGGATATGGTTATGACGAGGTAGTACGGGGATTTCTGGAGCTTGATGTAAAGCTTAACATATCTATAATTCCAGGGCATCGTTATTCCAGAATGATTTCGGTTGATGCTGTTAATGCGGGAAAAGAAGTTCTGATTCATATGCCTATGGAGGCTGTGGAGGCTAATAGGAGGTATAATGATACTGAGCAGGAGTTTATGATAAAGGCGGACATGAGTTCTGTGGAAGTGAATGAAAGAATTAATCTTGCTGTAATGGAATTACCTGAGGCGAAGGGAATGAATAATCATATGGGGTCTCTTGTCACTGTTAAGCCTGATATTATGAGGGTAGTTGCTATGAATCTCAAGAAGAAAAATCTGTATTTTGTTGATAGCCTGACCTCTCCTCAAAGTGTGGCGTATAGTATTATGAAAGAGGAAGGGGTAAAGGTAGGTGTTCGCTCGGTGTTTCTTGATAATGAGTTGGATTTCAACGAAATTAAGACTAAGTTTGATAAGCTTAAGGAGATTGCAAGGAGAAAAGGGAAAGCGATAGGGATCGGACATGTTAAAAGGGAGACTCTGGAGGTGCTAAGACAGCTTATCAGGAAAGGATATTTTTCGGATGTAATTTTCGTATTTGCCTCAGAAGTGGTGGAGTGAGATAAAATGGCGTTTTTGGAAGTTAATCTTGATCCTTTTATTAAATTTGAGAAGTTTTCCAGAATTGCACTGCCGAATATTTATAACATTATTGGTCTGCTTGAAGTTAACAATGTGCATGGGATTAGTTTTTCTTTTGATATGGTAGATGATATTGAGTTGTTTCTTGATACTGCAAGGTCTATGACGGAATCCCGTATTAACGTCAGGATGGAGCCAGATAAGGAGAATGTTGACAGGGTGGTTCAGTATAAGCCGGATGTGATAACTTTTGTTGAGAATGAGGGCGAGGGTAAATCTGTGTTTTTACCTTCAAAGAAGGTAAAAGATGTTGTGACGGAATACAGCCAGAGGGAAGATATCGGTTTTGTAGTAAGGCTTCAGCCTGATGCAAGGATGTTAAAATATGCGTATCAGTACGGTTTTGACGAGGTGGAGCTTGTAAGTGATGCTCTTGCAGAGGAGGAAACTCGCATTGGCTATTACAGGCAGCTGGATCAGATAGCCCATGTGGCGAGAATTGCAAGAAAGAATGGAATGAGGATTTCAATTTCGGGAGGTTTAAATAGGAGAATTGTAAATTCTTTAATAGATTTGGTGGAGTTTGAGTTCATTTCAATTGATGATTCCTTGCTGGCGGAAGCGGTGTTTTCCGGGCTTCCGAGTGTGATCAAGGATTATATCTTTTTGGTGGAAAAGAGGTAATAGGAGAAAGGGTCTATGAGGATCATAACCAAGTACTACAGAGGAAACATAATAGAGAATTTCCATATTGGATATGCTGTTGTGCTGGGGGAGAATGGAGAAGCGATTTTTAATGCAGGAGACCCGAATTACCCCACTTTCATCAGATCAACAGCGAAGCCGTTTCAGACTGCAGCAATGGTGGAAGCGGGGGTGGTAGATAAGTTCGGGTTTACGAATGAGGAACTTGCTGTTATGTGTTCCTCTCATAATGGGGAAGTTATTCATAGTGATCTGGTTTATGGAATGTTGAAAAAAGTTTCTATTGGTGTGGATGAGCTTCAATGTGGAGCATGTCCTCCTTTGGATAGATCGAGTTACGAGCAGTTGATTCTTCAGGGGAAAAGACCCACGGCTATACACAATCCGTGTTCTGGGAAACATGTTGGTATGATCGCTATGGCTAAGGCTATGGATGTTTCTCATGAGAATTATCATTATGAAAATCACCCGGTGCAGCAGAGAATCTTTGAGAGAATAAAGTATTATTCTGAAAGGGAGAAGATTCCTATAGCTGTTGATGGGTGTGGGGTTCCGACGTATTTTTTGCCTCTTAGGAATCTGGCCTTAATGTACAGGAAATTGATATCTGAGGAGGACGAATTTCTTAGGGTAGTGGCGACAGCGGTGACGCTTAATCCATATCATATTGCTGGAAGGAATCGGTTTGATACAGATTTCATCACGGCGATGGGTGGGAAAGGTATATCCAAGCTCGGAAGCGATGGAGTTCGTGCTCTTGGTTTAAGAGGTGAGGACGGAAAATATTATGGAATTGCCATTAAGGTTCCCAGCGGTAAAAACGAGGTATCAGCATATATGGCTGTGATGATTTTGAAGCATCTAAAGCTGGTAGGAGAAGGTGTGCTCTCCAAGCTCGACAAGTATGATAATCCAAAGCTTAAAAATTATACAGGCATGGAATGTGGCAGAGTAGAGACCGGGCTGGTCGCTGCCGGAGAAGAATAAAAATTAGCTTATAATGGCTGGAATAAAAGCTGTATTGCTTGACCTAGGGAATGTTCTTGTAAAGGTTAATAAGAAGATGGCTCTACAGGAATTTTCCAGGCTCACGGGGTTTCCTGTACCCAGACTTCTCTCTTTTTTGGAATCTAAAATTGAGAAGGATTTTGAGCTCGGATTGATTTCCACTCGGGAGTATATAAGGAAAGTAGAGGAATTTTTTGGAGTGGGAGTGAAGCTGGACGTTGAGACACTTTTCAGCATCTGGGATAAGTGTTTTGAGCTGGATGAGATGGTTTTGTCTATTGTAGGTGGGTTGAACGGTGAGGTTACAAAAGGTATTCTTTCCAATACTAACTCTCTTCATATTGAAGTAGTGAGAAAGAAATGGGAGATCTTCGATAATTTTGATTATTTGTTTTTTTCCTATGAGATTGGTTATGCCAAACCTGATAGGAGAATTTATCAGTTCGTGGCAGAGAAACTGGGAGTTGTCCCGGAACAGGTAATTTTTATTGATGATTTAGAAGAAAACGTTTCTTCTGCGAAGGAATTCGGGTTTGTGACTCATTTATTTGAAAATTGGGGGAAGTTGCTTAACTTCTTAAGAAATCACGGGGTTATTTATTAAGGAAAAAAGTTTAGATAATCCTATACTTTCCCTTGATGAAATAATTAAAAGGCTAAGGGAGCATATAAGCTTTAAAGGGAGTATTACCTCTGTAAAGTTTATTCCCGGATATGAAGGCAATTTCGTGGACTTTCCTGAGGAACTTGATGTACGGCTAAAGGAGGTATTAAAGAAGAAGGGTATAGAGAGACTTTATTCCCATCAACTTGAAACCTGGAACCTTATCAGAGATGGTGAAAATGTTGTGATTCAAACCCCTACTTCCAGCGGGAAGACCCTTTGTTACAATCTTCCTGTTCTGGATTCCATACTTAAGTCTCCTGACGCCAGAGCTGTTTATCTTTTTCCTACAAAAGCTCTATCGAGGGATCAGGTAGCTGAGCTGTATGAAATGATAGGGCTTATAGGGGAGGATATCGTCGCGGGTACGTTTGATGGGGACACTCCTCAGAGTCAGAGAAAGAAGATCAGGCAATCTGCCCGTATTGTGGTTACCAATCCTGACATGCTTCACCAGGGTATAATCCCTCATCATACAAAGTGGGTCTCTCTTTTCTCTGGTCTGAAGTATGTAATAGTGGATGAGATCCATGTTTATAGGGGGGTTTTTGGTTCTCATTTTACAAATATTATGAGACGACTGAAAAGGATAGCCAGGTTTTATGGCTCGAAGCCTCAATTTATATGTTGTTCAGCAACCATTGAAAACCCAAAGGAACACGCAGAAAATCTGGTAGAGGAAAGGTTCAGTTTGGTTGATAGAAGTGGTGCTCCATCAGGAGATAAATACTTTATTTTTTATAATCCTCCTGTTGTGAACAAAGATTTCGGGATTAGAGCCAATTATCTCCATCAGGCACGTAATCTTGCGAGAATTTTCATTGAGAACGGTGTGTCGACAATAATTTTTGCTCTTTCCAGGTTAAATGTTGAGATCCTTACTAAATATCTTAAGGATGATTTTGAAAAGGGTAATCCTGATGCGTTGGCCGGGGAAATAATTGCCGGGTATCGCGGTGGATATCTCCCTCAAAGACGGCGTGAAATAGAACGAGGGCTTAGAGAAGGGCGAATTAAATGCGTTGTTGCAACGAATGCTCTTGAGCTTGGAATAGACATTGGTAGTCTGGATGTAGCTATCATTGCCGGTTTTCCAGGTAGTATATCTTCTACCTGGCAGCAAGCAGGTAGAGCCGGAAGGAGGGGTGAATTATCTCTGGCCATTCTGGTTGCGCGAAGTTTTCCGGTAGACCAGTTTATTATCAGGAATCCTGAATTTTTCTTTAGCAGGAATCCTGAAAGGGTCAGGGTAAATCCAGATAATGTAGTAATTCTTGTGGAGCATATTAAATGTGCTTCTTTTGAACTACCTTTTATGAAGGGAGAAAAATTTGGGAAAGTTTCTGTTGAAGATACGGAGCAGGTTCTTAAGTTGCTGGAGCACAGAGGGTTGATTGTTAGGCAGGACGGAAAGTGGTACTGGCAGGCGGAAGCTTATCCTGCTGGTGATATAAATATAAGGAGCATATCAAGTGAGAACTTTGTAGTTCTTGATCTTGATGAGGATAACAGAATCATTGGAGAAGTTGAATATCATCTCGCCCATGTTGTGGTTTATCCTGGGGCTATTTATATGGCTAATGGAGAGCAGTATTTTATTGAGAGTTTGGACTGGGAGGGAAGGAAGGCTTTTGCGAGGAAAACAGATAGCGACTATTTTACGCGTGCTGTAGATTATACTCACGTGAGAATACTTGACGTTTATGATTCTAAAAAAGTTGGTTCGATTGCTGTCGAGAATGGGGAAGTTCTCGTTACCAATAGGGCAGTTGGATTTAAAAAGATACGCTTTTACACTTCTGAGAATGTGGGATATGGAGTCATCAATTTGCCTGAGCAGGAGATGGTGACCACTGCTTTCTGGTTTACCCTGCCTCAGTCTTTCCTGGATGATCTGCCTTTTTCCAAGCTGGAGAATATAAGTGGTATATTGGGCCTTTCGTATGCCATGCATCATGCGGCTGCAGTATTGATTATGGTGGATGTCGGGGATATAAACAGAGCTATAGGAGACAGGTCTGCTGAATGGTTTGTAAAGGTGACCCCTTTTTCTAAAGGAGTTTATGTTCAGGCTGAAGGGGGTGAGAAAGAGAAGAAAGTGAATGTGGAGGAAATGTCTGATTTTCAGCCAGCTATTTTCATTTTTGATAATTATCCGGGAGGAATCGGTCTTGCTGAAGACTTGTATGATAGGTTTCTTCAACTTGTTGATTATACGTATCAGTTGATAGAGAATTGTCCCTGTTCGACCGGTTGTCCTGCTTGTGTGGGGCCGGAAGAGGAAACGGGGAGCAGGAACACAAAGTTCATTGCTATTGAAATTTTGAAGATTTTGAAACAAAGTCTATACCTTTGAAGGGGACGTGGGGTGAAAAGTAATGGTGAAGAGTGAAACTGGCTTTGATATAGTGAGATGTATAGAGAATTTGTTAAATGTTGATATAAAAAGCTTAGGGAAAGTATCGGATCTGGTGAAGGGGTTTATTGACAGAGTAACTAAAGCTCTTGATTTCAGGGTGTTTGCGGTGGGTTTTTATAATAAGAAATTCGAGGCTATTGTTTTTTCAAGTATATACTCTGCTGGTAAGAGTGATCGGGAGATTGCAAAGGTGAAAGTATCTGGGCCGGAGGCTCTTTCGATCATAGAGCATGCTGAAAAGGATACTCTGGAGTGCAGGGATGTAAGGTTTGGTGATTTAAGTCTTGGAAGATGTGGGATTGCAGGTTTCAAATACAATTCAAAGCCTTGCGGTCTGGTTATTTTTCCGTGTACGGGTGATGGTGATTGGGGACTGAAGGAGAGACTATTTAGGGTAGTGGTGAAAGTGTTGTCTTTAAAACTTGAGTTTTTTCTCTATAGAAAAGAGGATATTTTGTATCAGAGACAGAAGAGTATGTTTAACGCTCTTCTAAAGGAAATACCGGATGCGATTTATTTTAAGGACAAAGAATCGAGGTTCACAGTAATAAGTGATTATCATGCCAGAAGACTGGGGCTCAGAAAACCAATGGAGGCTATCGGGAAAACGGATATGGATTTCTATAGTAAGGATTTTGCTAAGAAAGCAATGAAGGATGAACAACGTATTCTCAAGGGTGGAAGGAAACTCATCAATAAAGAAGAGAAGGTGGTTAAGGATGGCAAAGAGAGGTGGGTTTCTGCTACCAAGGTTCCAATCAAAGGGAAAAATGGAAAGATTATCGGTCTTGCAGGGATTTCCCGTGACATTACTCGGATCAAGAGAATGGAAGAGGAGCTCAGGAAAGAAAAAGAAAAGTTTGAGAAGGTTTTCTATTCTAACCCTGAACCTATGGTCTATGCCGATGAGAACTATAACATAGTGGAGGTAAATGATAGATTTCTGGAGCTTTTTGGATTTTCCAGGGATGAAGTTATTGGTAAAAATTTGGATGAACTTATTGTTCCTCCCGGATATGAAGAAGAAGCGAAAATGCTCAATGAGAGAGCTTCTGAGGGATACATATATTTCGACGCATATCGCAGGAGAAAGGATGGAAAGTTAATTCCTGTGTCGATTTCAGGAAGCTCGATTTTCGACAAGGGGAAAGTTGTCGGGCGCATAGCCATCTATAAGGATATTTCTCTCAGAGTAAAAGCCGAGAATATTAATATTTCTCTTTACGAGATATCAAGGGCTGTATACTCTGTCTCTTCTCTGAAAAAGTTTTTTGCTCAGATACATAAATCTATTCTACGTATTATAGATACTAAAAATATCTTTTTTGGACTTGTTTCCCGGAATGGGTATCTGAGGATTCCTTATTTTGTTGATGTGAAGGAGACGTATAAAGGGTTTAGGTATGAGGGTTCCAGAACGTTGTCTGAGAGGGTGATTAAAACAGGAAAAGTTATACATATGAGAAGAGGAGATATTGTAAGGGAGGTAAAAGAAGGAACCCTTGTGATATACAGAACTCTACCTGAAGCTTACGTGGGTATTCCTCTAAAAGTGAAGAAGGAGGTTATCGGTATAATGGTTCTACAGGATTATAACGATCCGGACGCTTTTGGTGAAGGTGACATAAGGCTTTTGGAATCGATATCGGTTCAGATAGCGGTGGCAATAGATAGGAAGAGGTACGAAAGGGAGAGAGAAAAGCTTGTTGGAGAACTGACAAAAGCTCTGAATGAGGTAAAAAAATTAAGTGGATTGTTACCAATTTGTGCTAATTGTAAGAGAATAAGGGATGATCAAGGTTACTGGAATGAGGTTGAGAAGTACATTGCGGAACATGCGGATGTGGATTTTACCCACAGTATATGCCCTGACTGTATGAAAAAGCTGTATCCTGATCTTTATGAGAAGATGTATGGAGAGGGAAAGAAAGAGTAAGGTATCCATGGTTGTTGTAGTTTCAAACAGACTGCCTGTTGTGATCAGCTATAAGAGGGATAAACTGGAAATTAAACCGTCCCCTGGTGGGCTTGTGACCGGATTGAACTCTGTCAGGAAAAGTCGTGGTACCCTATGGATTGGGTGGCCTGGGCTTCTCGGTCTGAAAGGGGATGTTAAGTCAAGCGTATATGAGATTTTGAGAATCAAGGATATGGTTCCTGTTTTCCTGTCCCGTGAAGAATATAATAGATATTATGAGGGGTTTAGCAATAAGACTATATGGCCTTTATTTCATTACTTTACAGAGTACGCTGAGTATGAACGAGAGTACTGGGATGCATATAAAAGGGTCAATAGTAAGTTTGCAGAGATTATTATTCAGAATTCTGATGCGGACTCTGTAATATGGGTGCATGATTATCATTTGATGTTATTACCGGGTTTGCTGAGGGAAGCAAATCCTGATAGTCGAATAGGTTTTTTTCTCCATATACCTTTCCCTTCTTTTGAAATTTTTAGATTGTTGCCCTGGAGGGATGAAATCTTAAAAGGGATTTTAGGTGCGGATTTGATAGGTTTCCACACGTATGATTATCTCAGACACTTCTTAAGCTCGGTGAAGCATATTCTTGGGGTGGAGCATGTGTTTAATGAGTTGATAATTGATGACAGGATAGTGAAGGTTGATACTTTTCCGCTGGGAATTGATGTGGATAGATTTGTACACGCGGAGAGCGATATTTTTGTCAGGAAAAACATTGAAAAGTTAGAGAAAAAGTATTCTGGACGGAAAGTAATAATTTCCGTTGATAGATTGGACTATACCAAGGGCATAATACAGAAGCTGTCGTCGTTTGATAGATTTCTTGAGGAGTACCCAGAGTACAGAGGAAAAGTGGTACTGGTATTGATTGTCGTTCCTTCGAGATGGAAGGTGGGGTACTACAGGGAGCTAAAAGAGGATATTGATAGGTATGTAGGAAAGATTAATGGGAAGTATAGTTCCGTGGATTGGAGTCCTATACAATATTTTTATAGAATGTTCAGGCAGGACGAATTAATAAGTTTTTATAAAATTTCTGACATAGCTATAGTAACCCCCTTTAGAGATGGAATGAATCTTGTAGCCAAGGAATTCATAGCGTCCACGTGGCCGAAGGGCGGTGTTCTGATATTGAGTGAAATGGCCGGTGCTGCGATTGAATTGTCGGAAGCGATAATTGTAAATCCCAATAATGTCGGGGAGATTGTGGCCGCAATTAAAAGTGCGCTTGAGATGTCTCCTGTTGAGGCTAAAGAAAAAGCAAAAGTGATGCTTGGGAAACTTAAAAGGTATGATGTGTATAGGTGGGTGGGGGATTTCCTGGATTCTCTTGATAGAGTTAAGGAGTTGCAAAAGAAGTCCGTATCTGATCTGATATCTGGAGCTGACATAGAGGTAATGTTGAGTAAATATAGAGAAGCGAGAAAAAGTATTTTTTTCCTTGATTATGATGGTACACTGGTTCCATTTTTTAGGCATATAAAGCAGGCAAAGCCTGATGATGAGGCGATTGATATTATTCTAAGGTTAGGGGAAATAGCCGAAGTGGTTGTGATCAGCGGAAGGGATAAAAATACCATGGATGAGTGGTTTGGGGAGTTACCTGTCAATCTAACTGCTGAGCACGGGGCATGGTTTAAAAGAAAGGGGAAAGAGTGGGAAAGTGTGGGTGAAGTTCACAGTGATTGGAAAGATGAGATAAGACCTTTGATTGAATATTACGTTGATAAAACTCCTGGTTCTACACTTGAGGAAAAAGAGTTTTCAATAGCGTGGCATTACAGAAATGTTAATTCTGACCTGGGTTATATGCGGGAGCGGGATCTTGTTGAGAATCTTTCTTACATGATATCGGGTTCAAATCTTCAAATACTGGAAGGGAACAAAGTTGTGGAGATAAAGAATGCTGAGGTCAGCAAAGGTCGGGCTGTCAGAAAGTGGTTGGAAATGTTAGGTGGGGATTTTATTATGGCTGTAGGAGATGATTGGACAGACGAGGATATGTTTAAATCTTTGCCTGATGAGGCGTTTACAATAAAAGTTGGTTTTGGTACAACCTATGCTCGGTACAGAGTGAAGGATTTTAGGGGTGTTAGGAAATTGCTCTTAAGTTTTATAAATAAGTGAGGAGGGAAATGAAGCATTTAATGGATTATAGGGAGATCGTTGGGGACAAGGTAATTCATGATATTTATCAAAAAGCAAAGGGGCTTTGTGGGAAGAGAATAATACACTTCAATTCTACCTACATGGGTGGAGGTGTGGCCGAGATTCTTAATAGTCTTGTCCCTCTTATGAATGATATTGGTATTGATGCAGGCTGGCGGATAATAAGAGGAAACCCTGATCTTTTCAACATAACGAAAAAGTTCCATAATGCTCTACAGGGTGATAAGATTCATCTTACGCAGATAAAGAAGGATCTGTACATTCAGGCGAATGAAGAGTTTTCGGTGTACACTCATATTGATCACGATTGTGTAATAATACATGATCCTCAACCCCTTCCTCTGATTAGTTTCTATAAAAAAACTCAGCCGTGGATATGGCGTTGTCATGTTGATATAACCAACCCTAGTAAAGAACTGTGGGAATTCCTGAAAAGGTTTATATTGAAGTATGATCTTGCTATAGTTTCGAATGAAAGTTACTTGAAGAAAGACCTTTATGTGGAACAGAGAGTGGTTTATCCCGTGATAGATCCTTTATCTCCAAAGAATATGGAGCTACCTCCCAGGGTAATTACCAAGTATCTTAAGAAGTTCAAGATCCCTACGGACAAACCTTTACTAACACAAATATCGAGATTTGATAAATGGAAAGATCCTGAGGGAGTGATCGAGATTTTTAAAAAAGTTAAAAGAAAAGTTGATTGCAGGCTTGTTCTGTGTGGTAGTATGGCAACTGATGATCCTGAAGGTATGGTCATATACAAGAAAGTTGAAAAAAAAGCCAATAAATTGCTTGAAAAGGGAGATGTAATCCTTATTACTTCCGAGAATAATATTTTGGTGAACATACTTCAGAGGATATCCGCAGTTATTATTCAAAAGTCTATAAGAGAAGGTTTTGGCCTGGTGGTTTCGGAAGCACTTTGGAAAAGGAGACCCGTGGTTGCTTCTAATGTGGGGGGTATCCCTCTGCAAATAAAAGATGGATACAATGGTTTCCTTGTGGATCCTTTTGATTACGATGGTTTTGTAGATAGGATACTGGAAATAATGAAGCATAAGTCACTGGCAGAAGAACTTGGGAAAAATGCTTATAAAAGCGTAAAGGAAAAGTTTCTCATAACGCGACTGCTATGTGATTATCTTGACATATTGAAGCATGTGCTCAGGTATTACTGAAAGAAGCGCTGGTCGTAGATAGACTCCTTATCTTGCTGTTTACCGTTGCAGTAAATGTGATAAGAGGTGAAGATCTCGAGGTCGTTACTATAAATGTATGGAGGGGGCTGGATTATGTTGGAAGTGTTAAAATGGGTGAGTATGAGCCCGGAGTGTGGAGTCATTTTATACAAAACTTCGAACATAGCTATGGTAAGAACCTTTCAGTCAGAGAGAAAAAAATACAGGATTGAAATTATAAACTGAAAGCCATCTTGTTTAAAGAAGGGATTATTTGAACCTATTACTCCATCCACTCCGTAGTCTCGGTGCTTTACCGATGAACATCGAGATTGCCTGTGCCCCGTGTCTGCTCCCCACTTTTACAGGCGTCCGCAAGTACTTTCCTTTTCACTCGGCCTTGCCCCGATCTTCATCGGGACAGATTTTTTTATAATAAAGGTAAGGAAAAGACACCTTCTCCTACCTACTACCTTAAAATCCTTAAAATGAGAAAAATATTGACATCCATTGGTTTATTTTATATTATTTTACCATGTTATCAAGTTGTTGAGTATCTACAGATGGATGAGCACACTATCTATAAGCTTGCCCGCTCAGAAATTATCCCCTCTATCAAAATTGCTGGTCAGTGGCGGTTTAAAAAAGAGATAATTGACAGATAAATTGAGGAGAGTAGTCTTAAGAATTTGAACAAAGAGGAAATGTTATGACTAAAGAAGAAAAATTTTACAACGCGCTTAAAGATATATTTGTGGGAGCAAAAGTAGAAGGCGAGTCCGGTTATATCAATTTGATGCGAATTAAATCAAGATATTATGAAAAGGGTGTGTTTCCTAAACTTCAAGAAGATATTGCAAAGGCAGTAGAGCCTTTCCCTGAGTTTAAAGAAGAACTATTTGATAAGCTCTATACCTTCTTTCAGCGGTATTTTTCTGAAAGCGGGTCAATCTATTTCAGATATACACCTATACATCAGAATGTTTATGAAAAGGTTTATACCGATGATAAAGATGTTATTTTATTCTGGAAAACCCATATGCTTTATTATGTAAAAACAGACAGATTATTTAAGAATCTTGAAGTTGAGGTAGATGGACACAAATTCTTCTTTGATGTTTCCACTTTAGAGCATAAAAAGGCAAATGAAAAAAGAGAGATAATCTTTGAGTTTAAGGAAAAAAGAAAGGATGGCGTTCTTGTATTTAATGTTTTCTATTCTGAAAGAGGGAAAAAAACAAAGATAGACGATATTTTAAGATCTTTAAAGAAGGAAAATGTGGAGATAACCGAAGACATTCTGACAAGAGCGTTCAGAATCTTTGAGAAGCAAAGTGAGGTGGATTATTTCATAAATAAAAATGCAAAAGAATTTTGTAAAGAACAATTCAATATAGGGCTTTATCAATATGTAGTTTCTGGTGAAAGTGAATGGACAGAAAAAAGAATAAAGCAATTACATGTATTAAAAAATATAGCCTTTAAGATTATTGATTTTAT
>QNCQ01000012.1 GCA_003645825.1 Fidelibacterota bacterium | reverse complement strand
GGGAGATGGAAAGGCAAATACAGAGTTTATATCCCCGCCCCATCTCCAGGGATATGATGGAATCTTACACGGAGGCATAATATCAACTATTCTGGATGAAGTGATGGTGAAAGCTACTGGAGAGAAAGTAGTAACTGTAGAACTCACTGTAAAATTTCTAAAGCCAATCCCAACCGGAAAAAAGATTATCTTTCATGGCAGAGTTAGCAAGGTAACTAAAAAAATTATTTTTGCTTCTTCAGAAGCTAAAGACAAGGATGGAAATGCCTTTGCAATCGCAACCGGGAAATACTTCCGCTTGGATTATTAGAAGCATATAAATATATTTTTAGCTTTTTCAGGAGGAAACAATGTTCTTACCACTATTAGTAGTACCAATAGCATCAATAGCAGCATTGCTAACAGCCTTCGCGCTTTACAAATGGATATCGAGGCAGGATCCAGGCCAGGAAAACATAGTACGGATAGCCGGTTACATAAGGGAGGGGGCAATTGCCTATCTCAAGCAGCAATATAAGACAAGTGGCATTTTCTTTGGAGTTGCCTTTTTACTTCTCCTTTATGTTTCCTATGGATTGAAATCGCTATCCGGCTATGTTCCCTTTGCGTTCCTTACAGGAGCCTTTTTCTCAGGGTTAAGTGGATTTCTTGGAATGCTTACCTCAACTTACACTTCTTCCCGCACCACGAATGCTGCCAGGTTTCGGCTAAATGACGCTTTGAGGATCTCGTTCCGTGGTGGTAGTGTAATGGGGCTTGTGGTAGTAGGATTCGGTTTGCTGGACATTGTGACATGGTTTTTGATACTTAACAAATTCATTGACGTCCCCAACCTCGATGAGAAGTTGCATATAATTACAACAACTATGCTCAGCTTTGGTTTTGGTGCTTCCTCTCAAGCTCTTTTTGCAAGGGTAGGTGGAGGTATTTTTACTAAAGCAGCTGACATGGGAGCTGATCTGGTCGGTAAAGTCGAAGCTGGTATTCCCGAGGATGATCCAAGAAATCCCGCTGTCATAGCTGACAATGTAGGTGATAACGTTGGTGATATAGCTGGTATGGGTGCAGACCTCTATGAATCTTTTGTTGGCAGTATCCTTGGGACGGCTGCTCTATCGGTGAGTGCTGGATATTCCTTGAAAGGCGTAATTCTCCCGATGATCATAGCTGCAATAGGGACACTTTCATCAATAATAGGGGTTTTCTCGGTAAAGACAAAAGAAGATACTTCTCAAAAGCAACTTTTAAAAGCTGTCAACATAGGAATGAATTTAACAACCATCCTGACGCTTATCTTTTCAATAATAACAATATATTTGCTCTTGCCTGGTGCTTTCTGGAGACTTTTACTACCGATAGTAGCTGGCTTAGCTGTTGGTGTTGCTCTTGCCTATACAACTGACTACTTCACCAATGCTGCTTATAGGCCTGTTCATATCATTGCCGGTCAGGCAAAAACTGGCCATGCAACGGTAATAACATCGGGACTGTCCGTTGGACTGATGTCCACTGCTCCTTCAATTCTCTTCGTTGCTCTCGGAACCATACTATCTTTTGCATTAGGTGGGGGTTTTTCTGACCTATCTGCAGGGCTCTATGCGGTTGGTCTGGCATCTGTAGGTATGTTGTCAACTCTCGGGATAAATCTTGCAACCGATGCGTTTGGACCGATAGCAGATAATGCAGGGGGACTCGCTGAAATGGCAGAGCTTCCTGCTGAAACTCGAAGGAGAACAGATGCTCTTGATGAGCTCGGAAACTCGACAGCCGCAAGAGGAAAAGGATTATCCATCGGTGCAGCCGCCCTAACAGCGGTAACTCTTATAGCTGCTTTCATCGAAGAAATTCGCGGAGCAATGATAAATATGGGTATAAAGATCATAGAAATAGGGGATAAGGTAGTAGATGTGGTAAATGCTACTGTAATAGATATTATTGATTACCTCGGTGGCTCAATAATGGATATTAGATTTATAATAGGTTTATTCATCGGCGGTGCGATCATAGCAACATTTGCGAGTATGACAACCCAGGCAGTTTCCAAAGCAGCAGGGGAAATGATTGAGGAAGTCAGGAGACAATTCCGTGAGATAAAAGGAGTAATGACAGGTGAGACAACCCCGGACTATGGAAAATGTGTGCAGATTTCCACTCTCGCTGCACAGAAAAAAATGATTGCACCAGCTCTCGTGGTTATACTTACCCCAATTTTAACAGGGCTTATACTCGGACCAATCGCAATAATAGGTTTACTTCTTGGGAATCTCGTGGTTGGCTTCATCTTCGCGATCTTTATGGCTAACTCCGGAGGTGCATGGGATAATGCAAAGAAATTTATAGAACGAAGCAAATCCGAACTAAAGGATATCATAAAGGAAGGGATAAAAAAGGTTTCAAGACGTGGACTCTGGCCATTTTTCCTCACAAAAGAATACAATAGATTTCTCTTTGAACTTGTAAATCTCAACCCAATAGCATTTAGTATCGATGAGGAAGTATCCGAGTATCTCGCAGAGGCAATCGACTACATTGAGAAAGAGTACTTTGTCAAAAACAAAGACATCAACGAGATTATCAGGAAAATTGAAGAAGATAGAAATAATCCCGGGTTTGACGATGAACAACTGAAACTCGCTTATAGAAAACTGAATCAAGATGACAGGCTGATGTTTGTAGAATACCTGAAGCTCGCTAAAGAGGATAAAACATTTTTAATGGAAATGAAAGACGTCAAAGAGAAATTCACATCTATAATGAACAGCTATTCGGCAGCAGTAACAGGCGACACAGTTGGTGACCCTCTAAAAGATACAAGCGGACCTTCACTCAATATCGCTATCAAGCTTGCAACAATGGTTAGCATAATAACCATAGGTCTTGTAATGAGATATAACATATCCGATATATTGTTTAAGTAATCATCCCGCTCTACTCGTAGCGCAGTGCCTCTATCGGATTCAATCGAGCAGCCTTCATTGACGGGTAAATACCGAAGGCAAGCCCGATACCAATTGAAAACCCCACCCCAAGAAAAATAGACCAGAGAGGAATAGTAGGTGGAATTTTCAGTGCAAAGCCGGCGACTGCACCTATCACCAGCCCGAATATAACCCCTATTATCCCGCCTGCAAGGCAGATAGCTATAGTTTCTGTAATAAACTGATAAAGTATATGAATTCTTTTTGCACCGATAGCTTTCCTGATCCCAATTTCCCGGGTCCTCTCAGTAACAGCAACCAGCATGATATTCATAATCCCAATTCCTCCAACAAGCAGTGAGATTGCACATATAACCACAGCAGCAACAAAGATAAAACCTGTTAATTTCTTCAGAGTCTGCATGACAGAATCCTGGGTCACCACTTCAAAATCATTTGGCTCCCCTGGACGCACCTTTCTGACCATTCTTAGAATACTGATAGTCTGATCCATGGCCTCCTGAAATAGCTCTCTGTTTTTGGCCTTGACAGATATTCCTACAGACCTATTACTCCCATAAAGTTTCATAAAAGTGGATATGGGAATCACAACATAATTATCCTGGCTCTCTCCAAATACTTTCCCACGCCTATCCAGAACTCCTATAACCTTGAATTTTACATTGTTTATCTTGATATATTCTCCAATTGGATAGGAAAAAGGGAATAGCTTATCCTCTATATCAGCTCCTATCACTGCCACTTTTCTTTTATATCGAATATCATCCTTTGTAAAAAAACGCCCCTCATCGATATACCTCATTTCAAGTTCCAGCCAGTTCTCATCAGACCCGATTACTCCAATATTGGGGTTGGTTTTTTTGTCTTTATACTTTATCTCCTTCCCCCAGGTGTATACCCGTGGAGATACAACAGAAACTGCCGTAGCATATTCTTTTATTGCCTCTACATGTCTAAGAGTTAAATTCTTCCTTTGTCGATATTTCTTATCCAGTTTCCCAAGCTGCACAGCAGGATATTTCTGAATGTAGAAAGTATTGCCTCCTATCATAGCAAGAGTCTTATTCATATATGCTTCAAGAGCATCGATAATGGACATCATACCAATTACCGAAGATACACCTATGACTATGCCAAGGGTCGTCAAAAATGTCCGTAGCTTATGTGCCTTAATCGTCTGGAATGCTATTCTGATTCCTTCTTCAAAATTCATTTTTCTCACTCATACCTTAAAGACTCAACAGGGTCAAGTTTGGAAGCTTTCGCAGCCGGGTAAAGACCAAAAAATACACCAATCAGCGAGGAAAAAATTACTCCACCCACTACAGACCATAACGGTACAGTAGCAGGGAAGGGAGTCAGTTTATCGATCAACATCGATACTATAAAACTCAATATAACTGCTATTAACCCCCCAACTCCGCAAAGCATAGAAGATTCTATCAAAAACTGAAGCACAATTGTGCTTCTTTTCGCTCCTATAGCCTTCCTGATTCCTATCTCTCTCTTGCGTTCAGTAACAGACACCAACATAATATTCATAATCCCAATTCCCCCAACAATGAGGGATAAAGCACCTATTCCAAACGCAGCAGTGTAGAGCCCCCGCGTCAAATCCCTGTAGGTCTTAAGCAGAGTTTCCTGCCTGTTTATCGAGAAGTTGTCAGGTTCAGTTGGTTTTAGCGCCCTTGCCACCCTCATCCAGAATCTCAGCTCCTCACTAGCTTCCTCCATAAGGGAAGGATCCTTCACCTTAACCTGAATTCCCACTGATCTCCTATGACCGAATTTACTGTATAGCGTGCCAAGAGGTACATAGACATCGATGTCAAGGGATTGACCAAATATATTCCCTCTTTTGGATCGAACTCCCACCACAACAAATTTTTGTCCCCCAATTAAAATCTTCTTCCCAATAGGATCATCATCTTCAAATAACCTCTCTTTTATCTCGTAGCCTATTATAGCGACGCTTCTTTTTCTACTTACCTCAATAGGGCTAAAAAAACGCCCCTCATCAATTTCAAAGTTTTCTACATCTTTCTCTTCATATACAATTCCCACCACCCTTATATCTTCCAGGATTTTATCCTTATACTTTACTATTGACCTCCTTCCGCTTGTCGGAGCAACAGCCTCTGCATATTTGGAGTGTTCTCTGATGAATGAAGCTTCTCGCAAAGTTATGTCTGGCCTATTTTTGTACTTATACCAATCATCCATGATAATCCATGGGTACTTATTTATGTAGAGGACATTGCTCCCTATGTTTGATATTTGTTCCGCGAACCCTTTGTTAAGTCCACTAATTATTGAGGCCACAGAAACTATTGTCAAAACCCCGATAACAATTCCCAGAGTTGTCAACGAGGTTCTCATCTTATTGGCTGCTAAAGATTTAAAAGCTATCTTAAAATTTTCCCAGAAGGTAATGAAAGCTCCCAACCACTTCATGAAGCTACACCTGTATCGTCAATGATTCGTCCATCCCTGATGTGAACGATTCTCCTGGCATGATCCGCTATGTATTTTTCGTGAGTAACCAGTATTATCGTATTCCCATTTTCATATAGTTCTTCGAAGATTTTCATTACTTCCTCACCAGCCTTTGAGTCAAGATTACCCGTTGGCTCGTCCGCCAGTAGAAGAGAGGGCCTATTCACAAGGGCTCGCGCTATGGCCACTCGTTGCCTCTGACCACCCGAAAGCTCACTGGGCCTGTGATGTTTTCTATCTTTCAGACCAACTATTTCAAGTGCATGTTCGGCGATCTTCTTTCTTCGAGAAGCAGGTACCCCGGCATATATTAGAGGTAACTCCACGTTGTGGAGGGCATTTGCCCTTGGAAGCAGGTTGAAAGTCTGGAAGACAAATCCTATTTTTTTATTCCTTATTTCCGCCAGTTGACTGTCATTCATCTCATGAACTGGAACTCCCTCAAGGTGATAGACCCCCTCCGTTGGGGTATCAAGGCATCCTATTATATTCATTAAAGTTGATTTCCCCGAACCTGAAGGTCCCATAATGGCAATGTATTCCCCCTTACGAACCGTTAGGTCTATACCCCTTAGAGCATGAACCTCAACTTTTCCTACTTTGTAGACTTTTTTTATCCCCTTAAGCTCTATCAACTTGTCCATTTACCCACCAAAATAAAAGTTAATCCTATACGAAACATTGGAAAAATCGATTTCTGGAACTCCTGTTACCTTTTTACCCTCATGCTTCCACGAATTAAGCTTCCAGCAGTAGATATAGTTTACATTAAACCCCACAGCAAACCACCTGAAAATGTTGTACCTAAATCCTATTGTGGGCATTAGATAACCAAAACCCCTTGAAAGTTTAACTTCGTAATCCAGGTTAGTATGTTCAGTCCCAAGCGTGTCTATTCCAAATTCGCTCCACAACTCGTCCCACGATCTGGGGCCTGTCCACTGAACCATCTTTATATCTATCCCTCCACCACCTGAGCTCAGGCCCAGGTATAGCTCTGTGTTATTGAAAGGATGAAATACCTTCTCCACCAGAAAGCCACCAAGCCCCATTGACAGGGTGACTTCCTTTTGTACATGGTAGGGTTTCCCATCCTTAGACACGCTGCCACCGAATCCATAACCTCCAATTCTTATCCCTTTCCCGAGGAAAGCCCATCCTCCGCCACCTGTAAGAATCATGTGATCATCTATAGATGGAAGACCCACCTCTGCTAACTTCTGGTTCAGCGCAGGCAAATCCAGATTCAGATACATAACCTCGAAACCACCGGCCACTCCTCTGAAAAAACCATGTTTATATCTCCATCTTGGATGGTCATCATCATCTTCCGAATACGCTGAAATCGCAAAAAGTGCTAATAACACAATTACACCAATAAAATTTCTTGTTACCTTCATTTTCCTGCCTCCTTTTCAGGCTTATTAACAATTTTTACAGGGGAACCATCTTCTAGCTCTTTACTGATAGCCTTGTAACTGCCGGTAACCACCAGCTCCCCCTCCTTGAGCCCCTCCACTATTTCGAAATGTGTATCACTACTAAGTCCTATTTTCACAGGTCTGGCCAGAGCAACGGGGACTCCATAACTTTTATATTTCGAGGTGTCTGGCAACTCCCCAGGATACTTGACAACAAAGACAATCTCCTGAGGCTGATTCTTGTTCGCTTTCTGCAGGTCAGGGCTTGTCCTCGCCGTCACACACTGAATTGGTACTATGAGAGCGCTGTCACTGACATCGGTTACAATGTCTGCCGTGAGCGACATCCCTGGCCTCAGCCTTGGATCGGAATCAGTAAGCATAATTTCTACATCAAAGTCAGTAACCTGCTCTTGAGTCCCCAAGTTTCTAATGTTTGCACTGTGGGCAATTTCGATTACTTTTCCCTTAAAAATCTTATCAGGAATGGCATCTATCTCAATAGTAGCAGTATCTCCTTCAACAATATTTACAACGTCCGTTTCATCCACCTCAACTTTAGCTTTCATCTTCGAAAGATCTGCAACAACCATTATTACATCAGCCTGGAATACAGATCCTAAAGCAATTTCACCAACTTCTTTCCTGACATCTGTGACTATCCCATCTATCGGCGACACTATCCTTGTTTTGCTGAGATCATCATACGCCTGTTTTACCATAGCTTCTGCCTGGACAACATTACTTTCTGCAAGTTCCGCTTGAGCGATAGCCGCTTCCAACTCGGCTTTGGAGGCAAGTTTTTTCTCGTAAAGTGTTTTGACCCGATTAAGGTCACTAATTACTTTTTTCCTGTTTGCTTTACTACTCTCAAGAGAAGACAAAGCTCTTTCATATGCAGCTTTGTACTGGGCACTATCCAGCTCTACGAGAAGTTGTCCCTTCTTTACGGTATCCCCCTCTTCCACAGTGATCTTCATGATTTTTGCACTTACATTTGCACTGATCTTTACCTCAGTAACAGGGACCAGATAACCGGAAGCATTAACTTTCTGAACGATCCTCCCCCTTTTCACCTCACCTACCTCAACAGGCACTTTTTTACGAGAGTCTTTCTTAAGGTTTGCAACAACAATTATTGCAATCACTATCAAAACAACTGCAATTATTACTATCTTCTTTTTCCCTTTCATCATGTTTCCTCAAAGTTTTATAACTCTCCCATCAAATACAGAAGCTGAGCTTCAGCAATTTTGGCGTCATACATGGTAGAAATCATCACCGCTTTTGCTCTGGTAAGTTTTACCTCTGCATCAAGAACTTCTAAAAGCGTAGCAGAGTTTAACTTATACATCTCTCTCGCAAGCCTCAGGTCTTCCTCAGCAGATTTAATGTTAACTCCGCTGATTTCAAGCATTTCTATATAAGTGTTAAGCATATTTAACAAAGCATCCACCTGTTTAAGGACCTCTTTCTTCTTCTTGTCAATTTTCTCATCGTAGGATTTATAATCCAACCAGCTTTGAATAATTCTCGACTTTCTGGAAAAACCATCAAAGATAGACCAGCTTAGGGTAATTCCTATTGAGGTATTCCACCACTTGTCGAGAGGAGTATACACCTTAGAAAACTCTGCTCCTCCCCTTGAGTATGAAAAGGATGAATAAATGGAAGGATAAAGGTCCGCTTTGTTGATTTTATAGTTTATAAAAGCAGCTTCCTTCTCCATCTCCATCATTGTCAATTCCAGATTGCTTGACAGAGCAGCATTTACTGCTTCCTCTTTTGATATCTTAATAGGTCTTTTATACTCCTTTTCAACAACCACAATTGGTACATCTGGCGCCCTACCGATCGCAAAGTTTAGTTCCATCTGGGCATTTTCAACCGCAGTTCTCTGCTGGAGCAAGCTTAGTTTATTATTTCCGACGTTAACTCGTGCTTTAAAGACATCCCGCTCAGCTACCTTACCTACGCGGAATAATTCCTCTGTTTTCTTCAGCTGTTCCTCGCTGCTCTCTAAAGCCGACTGATAGACCTTGAGCATTTGTTGTGCCTTCAGGAGTTCATAAAACTTTTGAGTCACGTTCATAATAATATACTGCCTTACTTGCTCCATGTATAGCCTTGAATTTGAAAATAAAAGCTTTGCAAGCTTAATATTGTTCCACCATTTCCCTCCATCGTATATATTCTGATAAAGGTTCAGGCCAAAATTGTAGTAGTAGGTTGTCGTATCTCCTCGTCTGAATGTTATATTGTTAAATACATATTCGCTCGGGCCCTGTGTGGAGCTACGAGCACCCAGACTCGAAGAAAGTCTCGGCAGTATTCCACTATACGAAGCGCTAATCCCAGCTTTAGAACTCTTCATCTGTATATTAGCAAGTTTATAGTCAGGGCTTTCTTTTAAAGCCATATCAATACAGTCCCGCAATGTAAGAGGTTTATTCTGTGAATACACCTGAATTGTTAGAAATAAAAAAACCAGCCAGAAAATTTTTCTACTCATTCGTTCCTCCATGAGCTATCTCTGTACTAAAAAACAGGGGATAAGGACGATAGCCCGGCTAAAATTAGAGCGAGCACAAGCCAGGCTACAAGCATAACACTTATTGCCTTTGAAGGTTTAACCCCTGTAAAGATCCCTACTCCGAAACCGATAAGAAGCACCTTCCACACTGTAAAGACATCCACCGCATTGAAAAATCTGAAGATAAAGGTGCCCGAAGGTTCCAGAAACACTGCAAGACTGGTATAAACCTTTGTGGTTCCTCGAGAAACCATCAATGGCACCTTTACCAAATATCCCAGAACCCCCACAAGGTTAGCATACGAGTAAATAGCCACTGCACTCAGAAACTTTACCTCTCCACCAAGAATAAAATTGGCAACAAGCTGAATAAGTAGAGCAGTAATGAGAATAGAAACTCCTATAACTATTGGTGAGATTATATATGACCTGACTCCTACTGGATTGGACTCAATTCGTTCTATTATCTCCTCTTTGCGAGACTCAGGAATTTTATCGCTTTTCTCTATTCTGGCTACCTGTTCCTTCACCGCTATCGGGGTAACATAGGGTATGGTCGCAAGCGAAACTATAACAACAACCAAAAAGGGAATAAGGAAATCCAGCCAGCTTACTCTCTCTTTGATTGATGAAAAAGTTTTACTTGGCTCCCAGAATACAGAAATAATTCTCTTTAAGTATAGCATGCAACTCTCCTTTTTATTTTACATTTATATTCTCTTGAGAATACAACAAAGCCTTAGATTGAGTTTGGCTTTTTTGGTTGTCCTTTGTCGCTGGAAGATTTTTGAAATTCGCTTAAAAGTCCATCTTTATTGGCAAGAAGGAAATCTTTTGCCGCTTCATAGGTATTTGGGATCTCCCCATTTAGAATCGCTTCCTCTATAGCTTTCTTAATATAGCCAACGGCTGGCCCCGGTTGAAGATTGCAAATCTGCATTATCTCATCCCCCCTAACCGGAGATTGAAATGACCTGAGCCTGTCCTTTTCTTTAACCTCATTAACACGCTTCACCACCCGATCAAAATTCCCCATATACTCGGCAACCTTCTCGGGGTTCTTTGACGTTACATCTGCTCTACATAGCGTTATCAGGTCATCCAGATCCTCTCCTGCTTCCACAATGAGTCTCCTCACGGCACTATCTGTAACTCCCTCCTCTGCCAGAGATATCGGCCTTAAATGCAGACGGGTTAGTTTTACAGCATACTCCATTACCTTATTGGGAAGCCGCAATCTCCGACATATATTCCTTATTATGGGAGCGGCTACCTCATTGTGACCATGAAAAGTCCACCCTTTCCCTTCTACAAATTTTTTCGTTACGGGCTTTGCAATGTCGTGTACCAGAGCTGTAAAACGCAGTTCAAATTTATCTGTATATCTCGAGATGTTATCAAGAACCTGCATCGTGTGATAAAACACATCCTTATGGTGGAAACCATCCCTCTGGTCAATCCCTCTTAAAGCATCAATTTCAGGTAGAACCAGAGGAAGTAAGCCAGCCTGTAACATAAGAATAAAACCCTTCGAAGGTTTGATAGGCGACATTATAATTTTTTTCAGCTCTTCGGTGATTCTTTCCTGAGATACTATACTCAGTCTTTCCTTTACCTCTCTTATTGCATTAAATGTGCTACGCTCTATGTGAAATCCGAGCTGGGTAGCAAACCTGATCGCTCTAAGAATTCTTAGCGGATCCTCCGAAAAGGTTGTTACAGGATCCAAAGGGGTCCTGATAAGACCACTATTAAGATCTCTTAGCCCACCAAAAGGATCAATTAGAGTGAAAATTCTATCCTCATTCAGCGGCATTGCAAGGGTATTAATGGTGAAGTCACGTCTCGCAAGATCTCCATGCAAGTCGCTTTCAAAAACAATAGGCTTCCTAGAGTCAGGTCTATAAACCTCTGAACGTGCTGTTGCTACCTCTATGTTGATGCCTCGGTAGGGAATAGACGCAGTCCCAAATTCTCTATATTCCACAACCCTTTTTAGTCTAAAGGAGTAAGCTATCTTATGCGCAAACTCGATAGCATCCCCGACAACAGCAATATCAATATCTTTTGTAGGCCTCCCCAGAAACTTGTCTCGTATAACTCCCCCAACAAGATATACTTCCAACCCACACTGATCCGCTATTTTGCCTATCCTCTTTATTATTTTCGTTAACCTATCTTCTTCAGGAAATAAGTATCTTAAAAACGCCATAGATTCTCAAAAGCCTGCTAAATTTACTATACGGGATATAGAATTGCAAAACAGGTATGATTCAAAGACTATAAACTCCATAAGGTAAGATACCCAGGATATTTTTCGCCAAAAAAGTAAACCTGTCGGTAAACCAACTCAAAACTTCATATGTATCAAAACGACAGGACTCGAAACAGTATCTGCTACCATTCCCGACCATCGGCTCCTCTAAATGACCAGCCTCATTCAATGATTGTCTGAGTCACAATTCATTGCAGAAGCAAGCAGGGGAATCGATAGTGTCACTGTCATAAAACATTTCGGGAAGTTCTCCCTATTGAAGCTGTTGCCAAATTCACCCAAGAAAGCAACTACTGATGTAGCAAGGAGCTAAACCCAGATTCTCATCCCCTACTAAAAAGGAAACACCTTACCATACGCTCTTCAGTTCTGTATTCGGGTGGTTCATTCTTGAAACATTCGGGCATGCTGTATTTGCAACTTCGGGAAAAAATACAGCCGTCTGACCGGAGGGAAAAGTTGTAATCCCAAAGCTCATTGCCCATAGAAAACAATCTATCAAGGGAGGTTGCTTCTATAAGCTGTTTTGTATATGGATGGAAAGGATCAGAAAAAATCTCCTTTTTACTTCCAAACTCAAGCAGATATCCGTTAAAAATTACCCCCACAAAGTCCGCAATTCTATGTGCAAAATAGACATCGTGAGTTACAAGAAAAATGGAAAGGCCATTTTTTTCAATCTGATCATTATAAATCATCGCCAGCTCTTTTTTGCTCTCATAATCAAGACCGGTAGTTGGTTCATCTGCAAGGAGAATAGCAGGTTTCTTCGACAGCGCAAGAGCCAGAGAAAATTTCTGAGCCTGTCCTCCTGATAACTCAAAAGGGTACTTGTTGAAAATTACCATAGGTCTTTCAAATCTAACGGTTTCTAATAATTCAATTGCTTTTTGTAGTTTCTCTCTTCGAGAACCATCTACCAAATCCATCAGTTGCTCTCCACACTTTATAACAGGATTCATATAACGCCTGGGCTCCTGGAATGTAATAGCAACCTTCTTTCCTCTCAATTCGTGGAGTTCACCCTCTTTCATCCTCAGAATGTCAAGAGAACTCTTTCCCCTCCTCAATAGAATTTCCCCTGTAATGTCAAGCCCTTGCGGGAGTAATCCCAACACAGAAAGGCAGATAGTTGTTTTGCCACTTCCGCTCTGACCGAGTATCGCAGTTACACCCTCCTCTGCAACGCCAAGTGAGACATTCTTCACCAAAATCTTCTTTGCTGGAAGGGCTGTAACGGTCAGGTTTTTTAACTCCAGCTTACAATTCGGCAATGTACTTCTCCCTGAACTCCCCGGCAGTCATAGTTCCTGTTACTTTTCCTTGATCCAGCAGGAGAACCCTATCGGACAAAAAAGAAACGGTAAAAATATCGTGTGTTATTAAAAGATAGCTCAGATTATATTTGTTCTTAAGATCCCTGAGGAGAACAGCAAGTTTCACTTTTGTCACATGATCCTGGGCTGTGAAAGGTTCATCCAGTATCAAAACCTCCGGGTTTGTACACAATGCTTTTGCTATACATACTCGCTGTAGCTCTCCCCCACTCAACTGGGATGGCAACCTATCCATATACGAAGCATCCAGGCCTACCATGTTTAGATAACGCTTAACGCTCTTGCCACTTTCTCTCTCTATCGAGTCCTCCAGAACAGTCTTGATCCTTTTCATCGGATGAAGTGAAAGAAAAGGATCCTGGAAAATGGGCTGAATCCTCCTTCTAATTTCTCTGCGCTTTCTCCCCCTTATCTTCAATATATTGATACTATTCAATAAAACCATACCATAAATTGGTGCAATAAACCCCAGGATAGCCATTGCTATAGTGGTTTTTCCAGAACCAAGTTTTCCAAAAATTGCCAGACATTCTCCCTTCTTAAGCAAAAAAGAGACGTCTTTCACGACTGGCTTTTTTTGAGAGTAACCCACTGTGAGATGCTTTACTTCAAGAATTATATTATCGCGAGACATTTTCCTCCAAGGAATCTTTTATCCCATCTGCTATGAAATTTACAGCTGAGACCAAAATAATTATGATAAGTCCTGTAAAAATGACAATCCAATATGACCCAGCAGGGTCATACCTTGCCTGTCTTAACAAAGTTCCAAGGCTGGGTTCTGGTGAAGCATAGCCAAGTCCCAGGAAACTCAAGCTGATTTCTATGAGGATAAAAGAGGCAAAACTCAAAGTAAAGGAAACTAGAAACTTCCCACGCAGAAGAGGGGAAATATAGCCCAGGAGTACCTTAGGGAAACTCAGCCCAGCAGCAACCAGAGACTTGTAAAGCAGACTCTCTTTTATAACCTTAATCTCTCCTCTTATTATCCTCGCTGTTTCCATCCACGAGAGGCAAGCCAGCAGGAAAAAGGATGCAAAAATATCTCTGCTGAGGATTCCTGAAATTAAAAGAATCATTACCAGTTTGGGAAATCCCAACAACACATCAGCAAGCCTCATCACAAGCTCACTAATAATACCGCACGAGAAGCCGGATATAACACCCGCAATTATTCCTGTAATGAGTGATACAAGAGATGCCAGAAAACTAACCATTAGAGTGTTAGCAGTTCCCTTCATTATCCGTGCCATCAAGTCTCTTCCATACATGTCAGTACCCATAGGATGATCTATCGAAGGAGCAGACAGAGGATTGCTCAAATCCTGTTCATATGGACTTACCCTGTAAAATACAGGAAGGACAAAAGCAAATACCACAATAAGCACTAAAACTGCAAGACCAAATCTAAGGTTATCTATCTTTCTAATTTTCATTGCAACTGGACCCTCGGATCTATTATATGAGAGATTATGTCTACCAACATGTTAAAGAATACCACAAAAAAGAACATCAAAGTTGCAATTCCCATTACAACAGGGTAATCTCTTGAAAGAATGGAAGAGACAATAAGTCTTCCCATACCAGGGAGAGAAAAAACTACTTCTACTGTTATCGCTCCTCCTATAATGAAGGGAACCGCGGTTCCTATCAGATTGATAACCGGAATTAGAGAATTCTTAAAGCAATATTTGAAGATAATCTTACGCTTATCGATACCACGAGATATAGCTCCAATAGTGTATGATGAACTCAGAGCATTGATCATGCTCTCCCGGGTATATTTTGCAAAAGAAGCCATCAGCGTTAGTGATAGGGTAGTAACGGGCAGTAGTAGATGGATAATGTAATCAAAAACTTTTCCTACGAATGAAAGATGCTCATGATGGATGCTCCTTATCTGTGAAGACGGGAATATTCCCAACCAATATGATAACAAAAGTAGCAAAACAAGCCCCAACCAGAACGAAGGTACAGAGTAAAAAAACATAACAGCAGTACTGCATATCCTGTCGAAAAGTGTTCCCTTTTTCATGGCTGAAGCTATCCCGATGAAGCAACCCGCCAGGACCCCTATGAAAAGAGAAGAGAGAGTAAGAGCCAGAGTCGGGACTAAAGCGTCACCAATCAGGGAAAGGGTCTTTTCTGGGTATATAAAAGAATACCCAAAGTCAAGTCTTACAGCATTATAAAGCCATTTCAGATACTGCAGTGCCACAGGCTGTGAAAGGCCATATCGTTCCACAAGCCCCTGTCTTACAGACTCTGGTAGAGCTGGATTAATAAAAATTCCCGTGGGATCACCTGGAATAAGATGTACCAAAAAGAACGTCAAAGATACGCCTACAAAAATTACTATGAGTGATAT
>QNCQ01000011.1 GCA_003645825.1 Fidelibacterota bacterium | reverse complement strand
GTTTTAATTGTTGTTCCACTTGCAGAGCAGATTGCTTCGTCGTCCCGATGGGACTCCTCGCAATGACGCTTGGAGAAGGTACCCCTCATGTCATTGCGAGCGGAGCGTGAGCGAGCGTGGCGATCTACTATGTTTGAAGTCGATGACGGCGTGTTTTAATTGTTATTCCACTTGCAGGGAAGATTGCTTCGTCGTCCATGATATGGACTCCTCGCAATGACGAGTGACAATCTCACCTGTATATATGAACTTGAACAGCTTTTTCTACTCGCTGGGATAGAGGTACCTCAGCGAGCCACTTCTGAAACTGAACGAAGCTCTCATCACCTGCAGAAAAGGTAACAGTTCCCTCTTTCAGTCTCACAAACTTATCAATACCTGCTATGGGGTTTATGCAGAAGACAGCGAGGATTGTTTCCACTGTCATTTCTGATTCCGGGTGGCATCTTACCCTGTATTTTATGCCACGTTCTTTTTCCTTTTTTGAAGGGATTTCAAAAATTGTGTTTGACTTTATAAAATTGTTCTGACAGAGAGCATTCGGGAAAATGAGCACAACGGAATTATCAGGAAGGAAGTTGAAGAGATAAATATAACCGTCAGCGGATGATTTCACCGTGATTTGGAGTTCGTCCCCATCTTTCAGGAAATTTTTGTTGACACCTACCTCCAGCGACAGAGCAGGATTTCTTTCTCCTGACGGCTCTGCGACGCTGGCTTTAAGTTTTACCCGATAGTGGTAAATATTTTTCTCAAGTTTTTCAACTTTCGAGTACAGAATTTTTTCATCAACTATGTGACCAGTGGTGGATAGAATGGAAAATATGCTGTAAGCGGTCTGTTCTTCCACATCATTACCTTTCTCGAAGATGCGGTCATTCAGTGCAGAGGCTATCAACACCTCTGCAGGTATGGCTTTTTTAACAGCTCTTTGCCTGGCGGCGTTGAGCGTTTTTTCTCTTGCAGCTGATATTGGGACATCAGTTGTGAAAGCGAGGGTTGTATCTATATAAATCCATTTGCTCTTCTTACTTTCCTGTCCCAAAGAGCTTTCCGGGATGGTGATGAGCAAAATGATGGACAGTAAAGCAACAATGCTGATAGTTAAATTGTTTTTGCATTTGCTCATGTTTTCCTCTGTCTACTTACCTATTTAATATATTTCAATCCTGAGAAAATGACAATTGATTATTGGAGGCTTCCGTTGGGAGGGCTCCGCATACTAATACAGGAGAATCTACCAGGAGAGAAAAGGCGGGGAGATAAATTGCTTACTCGGGTCTCCTCAGCTGCCAGCCCAGAAGACTCGTTCCTCAATCTCGCGTTGGTACGATCAGAGAGAAGTCATCCAGGGGGATTCCATAAAGAATATGCAATATATGGAAGTTTTACCCATAAAACATACTATATAATCTACCATTTCTCAAGTTTTCTATCTCCCGCTTTGCCAGTTTGTAAAGGCATGAGCTTATAGCTACGAATTTTTTGTGCTAAGAAATTTATCTGGAGCTGTGAAAGCGTTTATAAAAGAAAAGCAGATGATATTCCAATGCATTGGTCCAATAGTTCCAGGAGTGTCCGCCAGGTCTTTCATAGTAATCATGTGGGATGCCAAGCTTCAGCATTTTTTGGTGGATTTCCCGGTTGCCTGTAATAAATGGATCATCAATTCCACAATCTATGATTATACCTTTGTTTTTTCCTTTTAGGTTCTCGATTAGATGTATACAGGAATTGCGTTTCCAGTTACTCCGATGGTGTTCATACTCCCCCAGAAGTTTTGCGATACCATATTTTTTCGTAGACCGATCCAGTGACATCACTCCGCTCATGCTTCCGCACGCTGAATATCGATCGGGGTACTTACACATCAGGCTTAATGCCCCGTGACCTCCCATGCTAAGGCCACAAACGAATCTGCCTCTGCTGTCCTTTATGGTTCTATAGTGACTATCAATAAAAGCGGGGACTTCCTTGGCGATGTAGGTTTCAAACTGGGATTTCTCTTCATAAGGACTGTCTACATACCATCCGGCGTACCCGCCGTCAGGGGAAACAATCATGAAACTGTATCTATCCGCCAGCGGTCTCATATCTATGTGGGATGCCCAGTCTTTGTAGCAGCCGCTCCAGCCGTGGAGCAAATACACAACAGGGAAGTTCTTGTTGCTTGGAAAGTAGTCCTCGGGGAGAACTATTATAGCTTTCCTTGTAGTGTCCATAATGCTGCTGTAGATTGATATGGTGTCAAGCTGAGCAGATAACAGGGTCTCGGCCAGAATAAGAAGGGTTAGAGCTATAGTTTTTTGGGACTTTGTCATTTGGAGTACCTCCTTTCTTAATCTAAGAGGTAAAAAGCAGCAAGTGTAAGTTAAGGAGTTTTTGTTTATTTGGTAGTTGTTTTATGCATGATTAACTTGATGCTACGCATGATCTTCTATTGGTTTTTCCGCTTCTTATCTTGTAATTCAATTCGTGATAGATAGAATATATCATGCATTCATCATATAGTTTTGCCCCCAGCTATTGTCGTCATCTACTTCTATTTGCTTTAGGTCAAAGTGAACTCTGGTTAGCTAAACCTGTTCCTGTTCTCACAGGGGGATCCTATGAACTTAAACAACTTTTGTCTATGGAGTTCTTTGATAACTATGACAAATTTTAATGTTATGCACAATTTTTCGGGCAAGTCTCGTACATCCCATCCCTTGGGGTCTACTATGTTGACTTTCATGTATTTATTGGCTAATATCTTTTGAGTAGAAGCTATTAGAGCTTTTTGTTGGTATGTCCGTGAGCTTCAGTAAAGTATTCAGATCAAATATTTTTTATGTGTTTGTTATTTTCATTGGGTTAACCTTGGTAACATCTGTGGTGGTTTATCTTTTTGAGAGGAGGTCGAACCCGGAAGAGTATAGGAATCTCTGGGATTCATTCTGGTGGGTTCTCGTTACTGTTTTCACTGTTGGCTACGGGGATATAAAACCAGAGACGACAGGTGGTAGAATTGTGGCAATTCTTGTAATGTTCACGGGGATATCCCTTTTGTCGCTTATAACGGCAACCGTTTCGTCCATTTTTGTTGCAAGAAGGATAAGGGAGGGGCAGGGCTTGGAGAAAGTAAAAGTAGAGGATCATATTATCATTTGTGGCTGGTATGATAGGGCGGAGAGGATTCTTGAATCCATTTTTGAAGTAGCAGGAGATTCTTTTCCAAAAGTGGTTTTGGTTAATGAACTGACGCCTGAAGAGGTAACATCGGTCGTGACCAGGTTTGAAAAAGAAGGAGTAAAATATATACGAGGGGATTTCACAAAGATTGCGACTCTGGAAAAGGCCAATTTGAAGAAAGCCCGGATGGTTATTCTTTTGCCCAATTTATCAAAGACGGATCGGGTGGATGCGGATGAAAAGACGATTCTTGCCACGCTTAACATTAAATCTGTCAGCCCAAAGGTGAAAGTTCTGGCCTGCATACTTGACCCTGAGAACGAGAGTCATGTCAGGCGAGCAAAGGCGGACTACGTTTTCGTGAGCGACCAGTTCTCGGACTTTATTATAGCGAATCAGGTGTCGAATCCCGTTATGCTTGAGGTCTTTCGGGGTCTTTTGAGTATGGACTCAGGGAAGCGAATTTGTGTGGAAGCTATTCCTGCAAGGTTCGTTGGAAAAATGTATAGGGAGGTCTTTGAGTTTTTTAGAAAAGAGAGGAGGGCTTTACCGCTTGGGCTTGTCTCTCAGTCAGAGCCCATAAGCCTTTCTGATTTTCTTTCAGCAGATACCTCTTTTCTTGATGCTTTTATAGAGAAAAAGCTGAAACAGGCGGGAAAATCTCTGGAAGAAGAGGAAAAGGTTATGGTAAATTTGAACCCGGATGATGATTATGTCATTAAACGAGGAGAGCAGGTTATAGTTTTGAGATAGTTATGAGTAAAGTAATAAGCAAGAAGGATTACTACTTGGAATATCTAAGGAATTTTTCGATTTTCTCCGAGCTGGAATTGGAGGAGATAGAACTTTTCTATTCTGTGATGAAAATTATTCAGTTCGAAGAAGGGGAAATAATTCTACGGGAAGGAGAAGTAGGGCATTCTGTGTTACTTCTGCTAGATGGTGGGGTAGAGGTTTCTCAGGCGTTAACTCTTAAAAGAGATGATAGTGATATGGATACTCGGGAAAAGGGGCTTATAAAGTTAAACTCCAGGATGTATCCCTTTTTTGGGGAGATGTGTCTCTTTGCAAAAGATGACAAAAGGTCAGCTACTGTAAGGGCTGAAACTCGTTGCATAATAGGAAGAATAACCAAAACTGACTTCTATAAAATTTGTGATGCTAACCCGAGTATAGGGTATAAGGTTATGAGAAACATTGCTACCGTCCTTTCGGACAGGCTCAGACAGGCGAATATGAATATAATGAAGCTAACCACTGCCTTTAGTTTGTTGGTAGATGAAATGACATAAGGGAAGTAGCTATGGGAATTCAACTGGAGAAGGTTTATAACCCTGCAGGAGTGGAAGAGAAGTGGTACAATCACTGGCTTCAGAAGGGGTATTTTCATGCTAATCCGGAGAAGCCAGGTAGGAAGTATTCAATAGTAATACCTCCACCCAACGTTACCGGGATTTTGACAATGGGGCATGTCCTGAATAATACGATTCAGGATATACTTGCAAGAGTAGCAAGGATGAGGGGCTATGAGACGCTCTGGCTTCCAGGGACTGATCACGCAGGCATCTCTACTCAGGTGGTTGTTGAAAAAAAGTTGAGGCAGGAGGGTGAAACCAGGCATGATCTCGGCCGGGAGAGGTTTGTCAGGTTGGTCTGGGACTGGGCGCTGAAGCATAAGAATATCATTACAACGCAGTTGAAGAAGCTGGGATGTTCGCTTGATTGGGAGCGGGAGAGATTTACCCTGGATGAGGGGCTATCGTATGCTGTTCGGAAGGTGTTTGTGGATTTATATAAAAAAGGGCTCATTTATCGTGGGGAAAGGATTATCAACTGGTGTCCTGCAACAATGACAGCCCTTTCCGATGAGGAAGTCATTTACAGGGAAACAAAGGGGCATTTGTGGTATTTCAGATATCCGCTTGCTGATGAAGATGGCTTTATTGTAGTTGCGACTACGAGGCCCGAGACGATGGTTGGGGATACAGCTGTTGCCGTGAATCCAGACGATGAGCGGTACAAAAGATATATCGGGAAGAATGTCAGGTTGCCGATTGTGGGCAGGGTAATCCCGATTATTGCAGATGAGGTGGTTGATCCTGAGTTTGGGACAGGGGCGGTTAAGGTGACTCCAGCGCATGATCCTGTTGATTTTGAAATTTCTCAAAGACACGGCCTTGAGAAAGTGATAGTAATGAATCCCGATGCCACAATGAATGAAAATGCAGGGGAATTGATTTGTGGGAAGGATAGGTTTGAAGCCAGGGAAATTGTTGTTTCAGAGATGGAGAAGCTTGGACTTCTTGAAAGGGTAGAAGACTATGTTCACAATGTTGGATACAGTGAAAGAGCGGGAGTGATGGTAGAACCGTATCTCTCTGAGCAATGGTTTGTTCGTATGAAACCTCTTGCAGAGCCAGCGATAAGGGTGGTGAGAGAAAAAATGATAAAATTCCATCCGGAGCGGTGGTATAAAACATATTTTCACTGGATGGAAAATATCAAAGATTGGTGCATTTCCAGACAACTCTGGTGGGGACACAGGATCCCGGTTTTCTACTGCAGGGAGTGTGAGTGGCAAGACGCTTTGATGGAGGACCCTGATAGATGCCCCAAGTGTGGGGGTGAGGTGTATCAGGATCCTGATGTGCTGGACACATGGTTCAGCTCCTGGTTGTGGCCGTTTTCTACGATGGGATGGCCTGAAGAAACTCCGGATTTGAAGAGCTTTTACCCAACAGATGATCTTGTTACTGGGCCTGACATTATCTTCTTCTGGGTAGCCAGAATGATAATGGCGGGGCTTGAGTTTATGGGCGATATTCCTTTCAGAAATGTCTATTTTACCGGCATTATCAGGGATATCCAGGGCAGGAAGATGTCCAAATCTCTTGGTAATTCGCCTGATCCGCTTGTGCTTATTGAAAAGTACGGTGCAGATGCTCTTCGATTTGGAACGATGCTAATAGCTCCTCAAGGACAGGATATTCTCTTTTCGGAAGAAAGGATTGAAGTTGGAAGAAATTTCATGAATAAGCTGTGGAATGCTTCGCGGTTCATGCTGATGAATGTAGAAGATATTGAGGAATATCTAAACTTTGGCGTGGAAGACCATCAGCTTGAACTGTCGGATAGATGGATCTTGAGCAGGCTAAATAGTACGATAGCCCGTGTTGATGAGGGACTTTCAAGTTACCGATTTGATGAGGTTGCGAGGATAATATATGATTTTACCTGGAAGGACTTTTGCGATTGGTATATCGAACTGATTAAAAAGAGATTATATGAAGGGACTGAGGTAGAGAAAAAGGTCGCACTCAAAACAGGGTTATTTATTCTCAGGAATCTATTAAAACTATTACATCCGTATGCTCCCTTTATTACCGAGGAAATCTATCAGAAAATAAAGAGAAAGGACGAGCCTGATATAGTGGTTTCGTCCTGGCCAGTTGTGGATAGTTCCCGTATTGATAGGGGAGTAGAGAATCTCTTTGCGTTCATTCAGGAGGTTATAACTTCGCTGAGAGCTGCGAGGAGCGAAATGAATATCCCTCCGCAGACGATTTTAAAGCTTCAGATAAAGACCAATGAAGATTATAGTTTTACAGAAGTATTGTATGATGCTACAGTTCAGGATTATGTAAAAAGGTTGGTGAGAGTGGAGGATATTTCTATCTCGGATGAGCTTGAAAAGCCCCACCCGTGCGCGACAGTTGTTGTGCATGGAAATGAGTTTTACATCCCTCTTGAGGGGGTAATTGACATCGACGCTGAGAGGAGAAGAGTGGAAAAAGAGATAAAGAAAGTTGAAAGTTTTCTAATAGCTATAAAGAAAAAACTGGAGAATGAAAATTTTATTAAGAAGGCACCGCCAGAGATTGTAGAAAGAGAGCGGGAGAAAGAGAGAGCAAATAGCGAGAAGCTCAGGAAATTGAAAGAGCATTTAAAAACCCTTGAAACGCTTTAAATGGAAAGGGGTTAGTTGTGATACTGAAGAAGGGCAAAGGGTGGATTGGTAGTTTGCTGGTAACGTTTATGATGACCATTCCCCTTTTGCCTAAGGAAGAGATTTATGTGACAGTTTACAATAGAAACATAGCTCTCGTTAAAGAGGTTAGAGAGGTTGAGGTAAAGAAAGGTTTGAGTGAGATTGCTTTGTATGATGTTGCATCCAGGCTTGATCCGACCAGTGTTCGGGTTGCTTTTACCCGTGATGTGAAGCCACTGGAGCAAAATTTCCTGTATGATCTGGTAAATGATGAAAGAATTTTACAAAAATATCTGGGGAAGGAAATTGAGCTGCTTCTCGAAAACGACAATATCATTAAAGGTAAGCTTTTGAGTTTTGATGCTAATAGCATAGTTTTGCAGACAAAAGAGGGGAATATAAGAATCGTTGCAAAGAAATTTGTAGTGGATTACAGGTTTCCGGCTCTTCCAGAGGGGTTAATTGTTAAGCCAACCCTTCAGTGGCTTGTAGAATCCTCCTTTTCTGGAAGAACTGGAATTGAGGTAAGTTACCTTACTCATGGCCTGGGCTGGCATGCTGAATATAATCTTGTAATTCCTCGTAAAGAAAAGAGGAAAATGAGATTTGCCTCTTGGGTTTCTATAGAGAACAATTCGGGAAAATCTTATCGGAAAGCAAAACTGAAAGTTGTGGCGGGTGACATCAGCCTTGCTCCCCGGAAAGAAAAAGCCCGTGGAGAACAAATTGTTACTTTTGCTGCTGAGGTGAGACCAGAAGCTGGTTTCAGGGAAAGAGGACTCTTTGAGTATCATCTATATGAGCTTGGGAGGCCTGTTGATATAAAAGACAGAGAGATAAAGCAGATTTCTCTTTTTGATGAAGTTGAAATAAGGGGGGAAAAGGTTTTTAGATTTATGAATAATTTAAACTATCAGGGAGGGAAACCATTGAGTGTCTTGTACAGGATAGCGAACACAAAGGAAAATGGGCTGGGCATACCTCTCCCTGAGGGTGTGGTGAGGGTTTTCAAAGAAGATATTGATGAGTCAATGCAGTTTGTAGGGAGTGATAGGATTGAACACACAAGCAATGGTGACACGCTGGAGATTGTGGTTGGTAGAGCTTTCGATGTTAGAGGAGTTCGAACTATACTTGAGAGACGGCAGGAAAGGGGAAAGTCGGAAACCTATACAGTGAAACTGGAAGTCAGAAACCGGAAGAAAAAACCGATAGAAGTTGAAATTCTGGAAATAGTTTATCCCCATGGCTATGTAAAAAATTCAACTCACAAATACGTGAGAAAATCCAGTAACACGGTACTTTTCCCTCTTCAGATGCCGGCTAATAAGACTGAAGTTATAAAATACACATACATACGCTATTTTTAAGTTGGTAAAGCAGGGATCCTCTGAAAAGTTCGCGGAAAATATATCTGTAAGGTACATTAAGGGTGTGGGACAGAAGCGCGCAGTGGCGCTGCAGAAGGCGGGGATTGAGACCCTTGTTGACCTACTTTACTATTTTCCCCGTCGCTATCTTGACAGAAGCAACCTTGTCAAAGTAGCACAGTTGCCCATCGGGGAAGAGGCAACTTTTGTGGGCAGGATTATCTCGATCGATGTGGTCAGAGGGCGGAGGGAGTATCTACAGGTTCTGGTGGGAGATGATTCAGGTTTTATTTATTGTATCTGGTTCAATGGAATCCAGTATATGAAGAAAGTTTTCAAACAGGGAGAGCTGGTGGCTTTTAGCGGCAAGGTGGATTACTTTAAACGACCGGTCATGGTGCACCCGGATTATGATAAACTTGAAAAAAGTGAGTGGGATACTTTGCATACGTCCAGAATTATTCCTGTATATCCTTCCACGAGTGAGCTTAAGAAGGTAGGTCTTGATAGTAGGGGTTTTAGGAAGTTAATGAAGCCTATAGTGGGGAGCTTAGATAAAACTGTCAAAGAGGTGCTTCCTCCCAGTATTCTGGAAAGGCAGAAACTTCCGGGAATTAATAGAGCATTTTCTCAGATTCACTTTCCCGACTCAAAAGAGGAACTTGAAAGTGCGACCAGAAGATTCAAATTTCAGGAGCTGTTTTTTCTACAGTTGTTGCTTGGAGTAAAAAGGCTCGGTATAAAACAGACTCCGAAGTTGCACAAATACAATGGGATCGGACCTTTTTTTAAGGCTATCTATGATAGTTTACCCTTTGAGTTAACCAGCGCTCAGAAGCGGGTGATAAAGGAAATATGGAAGGATATGAAAAGCGACAAAGTGATGAATAGATTGCTTCAGGGTGATGTAGGTTCTGGTAAAACAATAGTTGCACTTTTTGCAGCGAGTATTGCTATAGGAAATGGGTATCAAGTCGCCTTTATGGCACCGACCGAGATCCTTGCTGAGCAGCATTTCAGGAATCTACGGCAATATTGCAACAATGTGGGGATATCTGTGGGGTTGTTGATAGGTGGGCAGGCAAAGAAGGAAAGAAAAGAGACTCTCGAGAAAATGAAGAATGGTGACATCAATCTTGTTGTGGGAACTCATGCTTTGATTCAGGAAGGGGTGGAATTTAAAAATCTTTCTCTTGTGATTATAGATGAGCAGCATCGATTTGGTGTCGGACAGAGGAGTCAGCTTATAGGAAAAGGATTTAACCCTGATGTCCTTGTCATGACAGCGACCCCTATACCCAGAACACTAAGCATGGTAGTACACGGGGATATGGATGTTTCGGTTATTAATGAAATGCCAAAGCACAAAGCAAAAATCATCACTAGGCTTGTTACCAGGCAGAAGCTACCTGTGGTTTATCAGTTTATACGGGAACGAGTGAAAAAGCAAAAGGAACAGGCGTACGTTGTTTATCCACTTATAGAGGAATCCGAAAGAGTTGATTTGAGGGCAGCAGTCAGGGAATATGAACATTTAAAGGAGGAGGTTTTCCCGGATATTAACCTTGGTTTGCTTCATGGAAGGATGTCTTCCATGGAGAAAGATGAGGTTATGAGGAAGTTTTTAGAAGGAACAATTGATGTTCTTGTATGTACAACTGTCATCGAAGTTGGTATTGATAACCCGAATGCTACGATTATGGTTATTGAGAACGCTGAAAGATTTGGTCTAACCCAGATACACCAGCTAAGAGGTAGGGTTGGGAGAGGATCGAGAAAGGGTATCTGCGTGCTGGTAGAGGGTAAACGAACTGAAAATTCGAGGAAGAGGTTAAGAGTCCTGCTGTCGACAGATAACGGTTTTGAAATATCCGAGGAAGACCTTAAATTACGAGGACCAGGAGAGTTTTTTGGTACCCGTCAGCACGGTTTTCCGAGAATGAAAATTGCTGATATTTTGAGGGATAGGGAGATTTTATATGAAGCGAGAGGAGAGGCTTTTTCTCTTTTGAAAGAAGACCCTCATCTTCGAAGGCAGGAAAATATCAACACCCGGGAACATTTATTAGATTACTACTCAGAGTATCTGGAGTATGTGGATGTGCTGTAAAAAGAGGAGGGTGGAAATGAGTGAGGATAAGAGGGAAAAGGATAAAGTTCTATTTATAAGCCTTGTTCAGTCGCTTGCTGCCAATTGTTGGATCCAGCTTGGGAAACACATTAACCCTGTCACAGGGAAGTTAGAGAAAAATCTTAAAGAAGCTTCTTTCACAATTGATTTGCTCGATATGTTACAGGCTAAGACGAATGGTAATCTTTCTCCTGAAGAGGCTGCGTTTCTTGAGAAAACCATTTCTGAACTTAAGATGAATTACGTTGATGAAAAAATGAAAGAGGAAAAGGGGCAGAAAGAGGAAGGAAAAGAGGAAGGAAAGGAGCCTTCTCCCGCAGAAGAGAATAAAAAGAAAGAAGAAGAAAAAGAGAAAAAAGAGAGCTCAACAAATAAATAAGAGGCAAAGAGAAACATGATAAGAGAATATTTTGAAAAGAACAGGTTAAAAGTAGTTCTTGCACTTCTTGTTTTTGTGATAAGTTTTATCGTTTATGTAGATACTGTTGCTCCTTCGGTTCCTTTCTGGGATTGTGGAGAGTTTATTGCTACCTCTTACATTTTAGGGGTTCCGCATCCACCTGGCAGTCCTCTTTACATACTGCTTGGTCGTATCGCAACGTTGATTCCTACCAGCGAGAGTATAGCTGTAAGGGTTAATCTGATGTCTCCTCTTGTAAGCGCTCTTGCGAATATGATGTTGTTTCTTATTATTCTCAAGCTTTTGAAATCCTGGGGGAAACCAGAGAAACTGGAACACAAAATTGCGGTTTATGTTGGAGCTTTTATAGGAGCACTTACCTTTGCCTTTACTGATAGCCACTGGTTCAATTCTGTGGAAGCGGAAGTTTATGCTATGAGCCTATTTTTCACATCTCTTGTGGTGTGGTTGATTCTGGTGTGGGAAGAAAAATCTGAACAACCGGGTCATGAAAGATATCTTCTCTTTATTGCATATCTTATCGGGCTTGCAATTGGTGTTCACTTGTTGAGTTTGCTGGCCATATTTTTCGTTGCTCTTATTGTCTACTTCAGGAAGAAACAAATCTCTTCGGTAGGTTATCTGGTACTTGATATTGTTATTGGAATTGTTATTGTGGGGCTTATTTTTCTTTTCTTTCATATGTTTAAGATGTCTTTTAGTCTCCAGGCTTTGTTTACCCTGGGTACTTTTGTGGGCTTGTACTGGTATTTGTATAAGAATAGTAAGAAGCCGAGGATGCGAGAGCATGCCCAGAATGTTTTAATGGGCGCTATTACCTCGGGTGTTTTTCTTGTTATAAATGCAGGGATTGTTCAGGGGCTTCCCAAGCTGGCGGATAAGTTCGGGCTTGTAGCAGTTATAATAGCGGTTGTATTGTTGTTTGCTGGTGCAGGCATAAGCATTGCAAAAAGAAAAACAAATATTCTTTCTTTGGCCCTTGTCTCCCTGGTGCTCATTGTGGTGGGTTATTCCACGTACACTACAATCTTTATTAGAAGCGCTCAGGATCCCGCTATTGATGAAAATGATCCCGAAACTACGAAACAGGCGGTAGCATATCTTGAAAGAGAACAATATGGGAAAAGGAGTTTTCTGGATATTTTTGACAGACGGAAATGGACTCCTGCTACGAAACATAAATACAAAGGTGCGTGGGATTTTTTCTGGAAATACCAGATTAACCATATGTACATAAGGTACTTTAATTGGCAATTTGTGGGTAGATATAAAGCCGCTGTGGATCCTTTTCAATTTATATTACCCTTTCCCTTTTTGATTGGCCTGTATGGGCTTATCACTCATTTTCAGAAGGATAAGCAGAAAGCTCTGGCCGTGTTAGCGCTGTTTCTCTTTACAGGGGTGATGATAGTCCTTTATTTAAATCAGGATGATCCCCAGCCTCGGGAAAGAGATTATTCTTATACCGGGTCCTTTTTTGCTTTTTCTATATGGATAGGGATAGGTGCATCTGCAATCATAGGGCAGGTTTCGGAAATCAAAAGGGAGAAACTGAAAAGGGCGATGGTGTATGTTACAACCATTCTTCTGTTGCTCGTATTGCCTGTAAATGTACTGAGAGCAAATTACCATACTCACGATAGATCCGGTAACTTTGTCGCGTGGGATTATTCTTATAACATTTTACAGACCTGCGCACCTAATGCAATAATTTTTACCAATGGAGATAACGATACTTTTCCCCTCTGGTATTTACAGGAGGTGGAGAAGATTCGAAAAGATGTGCGTATTGTAAATTTGAGTCTGTTGAACACTCCCTGGTATATTAAGCAGTTGAGAGATATGGAGCCAAAGGTACCCATAGGGAACTTAACCGATAGCGATATAGATAGGCTTACGGTCATTCCCTGGTCAAAGAAGAAAGTTAGAATATCGCCACCTCCTGGAAGCGATTTGCCTCCTATTGAGTGGGAGCTAAAGCCCACCATATTTGGTAAAGGACTCAGAGTTCAAGATATTATGATTCTGCAAATTCTTGAGAATAATAAGTGGCGAAAACCGGTTTATTTTGCTGTTACCGTTTCCCCGGAGAATAAGCTCGGGCTTGATAGCTATATGCAGATGGAAGGGCTTGCGTTTAGGGTTCATCCTAAGAAAGTGCCCCGGGTGAATGTGCAGAAAATGAGACATAATCTATTAAAAGTTTATAAATACAGGAATCTCAACAATCCGGGAGTTTATTATAACGATGACATCATAAGATTACTTGGAAACTATCGGTCGGGGTTCTTTCAGCTTGCTATAGAATATCTTGACCAGGGTATGAAAGATTCGGCTCTTGCAATACTTGATACGATGCAGGCTCGAATTCCCGAGGAAGTGATACCGATAAGGAACAAGGACGTTTATCTTCAGGTTGGCATTCTTTACCACGAATGTGGGAGGAAAGAAGAACTAATAAGAAGGCTGGATGTTCTAAGATCACGGAAAAATGCAAGCCTTAATGACCTTTTAAAATATGCTTCGGTGTATCTCTATCAGCTTAATGACTATGATTCAGCTATAGAGATTCTTGAGGGATTGCTGACCAGTAATCCCGGCAATCCTGATGTAACCGGTTTGCTTGTAAGGTCGTATGAGAAGGCTGGTAGATTGAAAGATGCTGTGGCAGTGCTCGACCAGTGGTTGAAATTGTATCCCAGTGATGATAGTGCAAAGGAAATGAAAGATAGGCTTGAAAAACAATTAAGGGTAGCCGGGGAGTCGAAAAGTCAAGAAGCGGACACGATTCCGTAGTTTGTTCTACATAGATTTTTTTCGAGTAAAGGTTGGTTAGTATAGTAATACCTCACTATAAAGGGAAGGAGATTCTTCTGGAATGTCTCGATTCTCTCTATAGAGCGATCAGGGGCAAAGATGTTGAGATTATACTTGTTGACAATGCCTCTGTCGATAGTAGTATAGATGAGGCTGTAAAGAGATTTCCCCATATAAAGGTGGTTAAACTCCCTGTGAATAAAGGCTTTGCTGGCGGGTGCAATGAGGGGATAAAAAGGGCAAGTGGTGAGTTTGTTTTAATTTTAAATGATGATACTGTTCATGAGGAGGATTTTCTGCAGAAGCTGGTTAGAAGACTGAAAGAGGATGTGAAAGTTGCCGCTGTCCAGCCGAAAATTTTGTCTTATTATGATAGGACTAGTTTCGACTACTCGGGGGCATGTGGAGGGGAGATAGATATTTTTGGTTTTCCATTTGCCCGTGGTAGAATTTTTGATACCATAGAAAAAGATTCGGGCCAGTACGATAAGTGCAACAAACAAATATTCTGGGCATCTGGAACCTGCATGCTATTGCGTAAAAGTGTAGCGCTGGAAGCTGGCCTTTTTAATGAAAGATTCTTTGCGCATATGGAGGAGATAGATCTGCAGTGGAGAATGCAACTTATGGGATACAGGGTGGAGGTGGAGCCAGGAGCTGTTGTTTACCACAGGTCAGGAGCCACGCTGAGTAAGGAATCCCCTTTGAAGAAGTATTTAAATCACAGAAACAGTCTTTTGATGCTTATTGCAAATTATAATCTACCGTTGCTCATCTATATTTATCCGATTCGCATTTTTCTGGATGTGGTTGCAGCACTGTTTTCTCTACTTCGGTGGGACTGGGGGAGGCTTGTGGCTATTCTGAGGGCTCACATGTGGCTTATTTCGCACCCGTTGTTCATTTTTTATTCGAGGAAGAAAGTTAAGTCAATCAGAAAGGTTAAGGATAGAGATATTACAAGATTTATGTTAAAGTTTCCAATTCCGCTGCTTTATTATCTCCTGGGGAAAAAATACTACCATGAGATAAAAGAAGTTTGAAATACTTACTCCTTGTCTCTCAGGGCTGATTCATAAAGTTCCTTATTGTCAGGATCGAGTTGAATAAGTTTCTGAATTTGCTCATCAGAGCCATATTCTTTTAGGATCTCGATAAAATCACGAGCGTGTGCATCAAGAAACACATGAGTATACCTTTCTCTGGAATTGACCTCGAAGATTTTCTCGAGAGATTCTAGTGCTTTACTTATAGCTTCGGAAATTTGTTTGTGTTTTTCCTGATTAACAAGGTCCATAATGTGCCAGAAATGATATTTGAACATTCTATAGTCCCGCAGTGCCACTATTTCATCAAGCCTTTTTAGTCTTTCTTTCCAGCCTCTTGGCCATTCAGAGATGAGTGCTCTAGAGGCAATATCTCTTGCCTTTTCAAAGAGTGGATTCCCGCCGAAAGGTTCATAGGTATCCATTTCGCAAGCGATGAAAAGGTATGCGTAAAAATCAAATGGACTTGTTAAAGGGTCAATGGTAGGGGAATGAACCAGAGGTTGGTTTGTGTTATAGACAAAGGAGAAACTTTTTTCAAGAAACCTGGTGTCCCCACTTTCGTTGTAAATGAAGAACTGTCCTGAGAAGACTCTCTGATAGCCGCTGTTGTTTACCGACTGAGGGAAAATCTTAATTCGTAGCGGGACCTGGATGTCGAATTTGTTCTCGAACCACTCATAGTTTTCAAAATATCCAGGTAATTGCTGTTCCAGCACTTTTAGCTCAGTTCTCTCCTTTTCTGGCAGTCTATCGGTGATTATTTCTACTTTGACATCCACAAATTGAGGGAAAAGATAAAATGGAAGTATTATCAGTATGACTAAGGTTAACTTTCTTGCTCCAGACATTTCAATCCTCCCCTGCATCTTTAAGGAATATAATATTTTTAAGTAAAAATTCAATAGAGGAAATAAGATACCTTACCCTTTGTCTAACTACTTCCGCAACACGACCGCAAAAATTTAAATATTTGCCTTTTATTTTTTCTTTTTGTTTATTTAGGAGGTTATTATTTTAAAATTTGAAACGAATCTGTATGGAAACATGGGGAGAGAAACAATGGGAAAGCTTTTAGTCACTGGAGCGTTGGGACAGATTGGGACAGAACTTTCCGTTGTTCTGGCAGAGCGATACGGATTGGAAAGAGTGATTGCCTCTGATATTAAGGATAAGGTCAGTGATAGTATACCTGATGAAATTTCTTACTATCGTCTTGATGTGCTTGACTTTGACGCTTTAAGGAAGATAGTTAAAGAAAATAATGTTGAGATTATATTTCACATGGCGGCATTGCTATCAGCAGTTGCAGAGAGTAACCCTCAAAAGGCCTGGAAGGTTAATGTTGATGGACTTTATAATGTCCTTGAAGTAGCAAGGGAGTTTGGATGTGGTGTTTTCTTCCCGAGCAGTATAGGTGCATTTGGTCCTTCTACTCCCAAGAACAAAACCCCGCAGGTGACTATTCAGAGACCGACCACGGTTTACGGTATTTCAAAGCTTACCGGAGAGCTGTTATGTGATTATTACTTTCGCAAGTATGGTATTGACACTCGAGGAC
>QNCQ01000010.1 GCA_003645825.1 Fidelibacterota bacterium | reverse complement strand
TTATACTTTATTCTCAAAACTTCAGCACTGTACAGAACTTCTCCATCCATATCTGTCACTTCAATATGATCGCCAACCTCGAAATCAGGAACAAACTCATGAGGTAAAATTACCTCTGCATTTTCATCATCAATCTTTCTCGCAAGTGTAATAGCAAGCCCAGGACATATAGCGACACAAAGCTGGCATCCAGTACATTTACCGGCAAACTCAGGAATGTCCATTATGTTATTATTCACCTTTTTTAATCTTATTGATCCAGAAGGACATATAGAAACGCATGGATTACAGGGAATCTCCTGAACACAGTGGATAATCGGGCGAAAACTCTCGTTAATGACAACCTTCCCTTTTGTGTAAACTTGCCCAGGCTTGCTTTTTAATAATTCCATTTTCTCATAATAGCTTCCGTCAATCTTTACATCCTTACCCATCAGTTTTGCCATTTCCAGTCCGGCAATCCTGCCTCCAAACATTGCTGAAGATGCTTCTGCTATTTCTTCCGCATCACCAGCTCTGACTACCTTAAAACCAAATTTCTTCGCCATATTATAGAACTCATTCACAGGGCTTAAGCCCACTGCTATTAGAATCGTATCCACACTAAAAGTTTTTGCCGTCTTCAAAATTGGTCTAAACTTTTCATCAACCTCTGCAACGGTAACTTTCTCTACTTTTCCATCCCCCGCGGCACAGACTACCGTATGCCTTAAATAGATCGGAACCCCCATTCTTTTTATCTTATCTGCATGAACCTTATAACCAGATACAGTACCAAGAACATCACAGATCCCCACAACAGTGATCCCAGCCTGAAGAGCGTGATAGGCAGCTATGAGCCCCACGTTTCCGCTACCAACTATAAAAATCCTGCTTGAAGGCTTTACAAGATCCCTATTTACGAGCGTTTGGAAAGCACCCGCACCGTATACCCCCGGCAGATCATTCCCAGGAAATAAAAGGCTTTTCTCTCTTGCTCCCGTAGCTATCACAAGGCCTTCAAAATCTATCAGAATGTAATTTTTGTTATCCTTAAAGACCCCAACTTTTCCATCTTTGTAAATTCCCACAGCCACAGAATTTAATAGAACCCTGATGTTCTTAAATCTTTCTATCTCATCAGAGAGAATTTTGGCAATGTCTATACCCCTTGTTCCTGCATGACAATCCTCAATTGAACCAAAAAATTTGTGTGTCTGCAAAACAAGTTTGCCCCCTAGCCTGTCTTTATCATCCACAATAATAACATTGTAACCTTTTTTAGCTAACTCAATAGCTGCAGACAGACCAGCAGGACCCCCTCCGATAACAAGGATATCACATTGCAAATTTAGTCTTTCACCTCCTCTAAATGCGGAATCAATCTCGGGTAGATCGGGTAAATGAACAAGTGAACGTATAACCATTCCTTCTTTAAGGGGAGTAACACATGACTTCTGAGGAATTCCATCTATTATCAGGGTGCAGTTGGCACACTGACCATTAGCACAAAATATCCCCCTAGGAGAATCATTTTTTTTATGAATAGAAAAAACCTCTATCCCGTTTGCAATTAAAGCCGAGGAAACCATTTCACCTTCGTAACCGGTGTACTCTACCCCATCGAATTTGAACCTAACCGATTTTCTATCCGATGGAACCTCAATCACTGGGTGTTTTGTTATTCTTCTCATTCGCACACCAAATAGAAACTGTTCGTAGAGTTTCTTCAACAATAATGCCATCTTTTTAATCCGTTGCTTGTAAATAAGAATAATTTTTATATTTTATCGATAATGAGAAAACCGACTCTTAGCAATAAAAAGGAGCAAATAACAATGAAATCTGGAAAGGCATTTACTTTAATTTTTATAGTTGTAGTCCTTCTATATGGATGTAACAAAAAAAATGTGGACATAACCCACATTAAATCCCTTATTGACAATGGCGATTTCTCAAAAGCAGAACGTCATATTAAAACCTTACTTATAGAAACACCCTCTCTTTCACCCACCGAGAAATTGGAACTCTCCTTCGAAATCGAAAGGATGGAGCGAATAAGAAAAGACTTCACAAAAACCAGAGAAGATGTCCTTCAATACATAAAAAAGTACATCCCCGATGTAAAAGATCAGGACATAAAAAGATGGGAAAAAGAAAAATCCTTAGAGTACATGATTATCGATAGCAAAAAGTGGTATTTCAACCAAGCAGCCCCCAATCTTTTCCGTATCAATAAAGAACTTAGAAAAATCAAAGAAAAAGTAGATGGTAAAAGAGTAAGGAAGTTCCCTCTCGACAAACACATAGAAGAAATTGTAAATACAACCTTAGAAACTGGAGAAAATAGTGTTCTCCCTGTTCGCTTGCGCATTAAACAATCGGTAGTAGTCAAACCCGGGGTTGTTCCAGAAAACGAAATGATCCGATGCTGGATCCCTTTCCCACGGGAAATCCCTGGTAGACAGGAAAATATACACATCATTAAAACAGAACCGACCAGATATATCTTATCCGACAATCTGCCCCAGAACACAATTTATTTTGAAAAGCCTTCCTGTGGAGACAAACCCACCGAATTCTGGGTCGAATACACTTACACCAGCTATGGATTTTACAAAAAGATAAATCCGGAAAAGGTAACAGAAATCAAAGAAGCCAACAGGGAAAGTCTCATCCCTTATCTACAAGAAGAGCCTCCCCACATTACATTCACCGATAAAATAAAAAGAATTTCAAACCTCATCATTGGTCAGGAAACAAATCCTTACAGGAAAGCTCAAAAAATTTTTGAGTGGATAGATACAAACATACCCTGGGCTTCAGCAAGGGAATACTCAACAATCAGAAACATCAGTGATTACTGTATAAGCAACATGCATGGAGACTGCGGTATTCAAACAATACTTTTTATTACTCTTTGCAGATACAACGGGATACCCGCCAGATGGCAGTCCGGGTGGGAATTTCAACCTCCTGACGATAGCATGCATGACTGGGGAGAAGTCTATTTTGAACCTTATGGCTGGGTACCTGTAGATGTAACTTACGGCCTTAGAAATTCCCGCAGAGAAGAAGTAAAGTGGTTCTACCTCAGCGGGATAGACAGCTACAGACTCATCTTCAATGATGCATACTCTCAACCATTTTTCCCTGCAAAGATTTACCCGAGAAGTGAGACAGTAGACTCTCAGCGAGGAGAGGTAGAATGGAGAGGCGGTAATCTATACTTCGATAAATGGGGCTGGAAACTTGAATGGGAGAAATTAAAATAGGGCAAACTTCCCTCTATAGGATTCCCCTGTTACCGTCGTATAGCTTTCCCTGTACTGGGGTCAAAATAATGAGCTCTATCAAGATTCAAATATACTTTAGCAATCTCACCTATGCTGCCCACATAAAACTCAACGCTTCTGGATACTATCTGAGTCTTTCCAAGAGAAAAGTACAATATGGTTTCGCTCCCCATTGGCTCTACCAGTTCTACCGGCAACGACAACTCACACCATTTTCCCCCATAGGGCTTCAAAGACACATCTTCCGGCCTTATTCCTAAAATAACTTCCTTCCCTACATAATCCCGTAAAAAGTCCCTGTGATCATCTGGAAGTTTTACCACGTGGTTACCTATCGATACATTTATACCCGTTGAATTTACCACTCTACCTCGAAGCAAATTCATCGAGGGACTACCTATGAACCCCGCAACAAATATATTACTAGGCCTGTTGTAAAGATTAACAGGGTCATCTATCTGATGTATTATTCCATCCTTCATTACGACTATCCTATCCCCCATAGTCATGGCTTCTACCTGATCGTGGGTAACATAAATCATAGTCGTTCCAAGTTTTCTATGCAACCTCTTTATTTCACTTCTCATCTGGACGCGGAGCTTAGCATCAATGTTAGAAAGTGGCTCATCAAATAAAAATACGCTGGGCTTTCTAACTATTGCTCGTCCAAGAGCAACTCTCTGGCGCTGTCCTCCTGAAAGCTGAGCAGGCCTCTTATCCATAAGGTGAGCTATTTCAAGTACTTCAGCAGCCTCTATCACTCGCTTCTTTATTTCCTCTTTTTTATATTTCCGCAACTTTAGACCAAACGCCATATTGTCATACACTGTCATGTGAGGATACAATGCGTAGTTCTGAAAAACCATAGCAACGTCACGATCTTTTGGTGGAACATCGTTCACAATTCTCCCACCAATATAAATCTCTCCACTCGTAGCCTCCTCAAGTCCCGCTATCAACCTCAATGTTGTAGATTTACCACACCCGGAAGGCCCCACTATAACGACAAACTCACCATCCTTGATATGTAGATTTATGTTGTTTACAACAGGTTTTCCTTTCTCAAACTCTTTAGTCAGGTTTTTTAAAATGATTTCCGCCATTTTTCTCCTCACACATTACCACAGACGTAATTAATTTATAACAATCCAAGTAATTATCATAATCTCCCCAAGCATTTTATCGGAGGAAGACTCTAGCGAATACCGATAGCTTAAACGGATCTTACCCCCACCAAAAAACCTGGCCAAAATTCAATCAATCTGTCAAAGACCAATCCAGTAGAAAAACAGTCTTACTCCCTCAAGCTTCTAAAGAGTAGCTTTTTTGATGAGAAACTAATAAAATAAGCGGGTTCACAAAGGAATCCTTATGAATTTAGTCCTTTTTATTCTAATATGCATAATTTGGAGCACAACATGGGCAATGATAAAAATCGGCGTTGAAGAAACGCCTATAATGCTAGGTCTGGGGCTTAGGTTTCTGATCGCTGGGGTACTCCTTTTCGCTATTACACTACTTAAAAAGAAAAAAATAGTTTTTAATCGCAGAGTTAACCGTCTTTACCTTATAACTGGAATTCTTACGATGGCTTTTAGTTATTACTGTACCTACTTTGGGACTCGGTTCATTCCCAGTGGACTGTCTTCCATCCTCTGGACAACTTTACCGCTGTTCGTTGGAATCTTCTCTCATCTGCTGCTACCAGGAGGCAAATTGAGTTTACTAAAGTTTTCCTCAATCATTGTAGCTATCGTAGGTACAGGCCTTATCCTCTCCGATCAAACCCTCATATTTGATCACAACCTCCTCGTAGGTAGTATTGTGATATTGTTTGGTGTGCTTATTTCTGCATGGCCAAACGTTTATCTCAAACAACACAGCGACTATGACCCTTTGTCTCTAACCTGCATAGCAATGTTCATAGCTGCGGGGATACATCTCATTGGAGCCACTGTCACAAATGAGTGGGATAAAATGGTATGGGATGCTAAAAATGTAGGGGCAATCCTTTACCTCGGTATTTTTGGCTCCGCAATAGCATTCTACATCTACTACACACTCCTAAAAAGAATAAATGTGGTAAAACTTTCCTTTGTAACTCTGATAGTACCCATATTCGCAACAATTGTCGGATGGCTGGTATTAGATGAACCTGTAACCAGAAATGAAATCATAGGAGGACTCATTATTCTATTTTGTGTCTTTCTCTACGATTGGAATAAATATAAAACTTTAATAAAGATCTGAGTGTGAAAGCAAAAAGTAAAGACAAAACCATATTTGTTTGCAGCGAGTGTGGTGCAAAATATCATAAATGGGTTGGGAAGTGCTCCGAATGTGGTGCATGGAATTCAGTAGTTGAAGAAGTTATCCCCTCTGTAAAGAGCTTATCAGTCTCGAAATCCGTGACTCCCCCTTTAAAAATAGACCACCTCGAGCCTCCACGATCCATTAAAGTTTCCACGGGAATTGAAGAGATAGATAGGGTCATAGGAGGAGGGTTTCTTAAAGGCTCTGTCACCCTGATTTCAGGGAATCCAGGCATAGGAAAATCAACGATAGCTCTTCAGATAGCAAATTCTATTCACAATAAAAAAGTCTTTTATTTCTCCGCTGAGGAATCACCCGAACAGTTAAAAATAAGGGCAGAACGACTGAAGCTATCAACTAGCTCACTCTACGTTTCCGAAGAACTTCTTCTTGAGAATATAGTTCACATAGTTGAAAATCAATCTCCAGAAATAGTCATTATAGATTCCATTCAGACCATCTACTCCGGGCAATTCGACAGCCTGCCAGGAGGAGTACTTCAGGTAAGAGAATGTGCCCTGAAACTTCTGAATATTACCAAAGCCAGAGGCCTGATAACTCTGCTCATTGGACACATAACGAAAGAAGGAGCAATCGCAGGACCAAAAGTACTAGAACATCTCGTTGATACCGTTTTACTTCTTGAAGGAGATCAAAACAATTTCTTTAGAATTTTGCGATGCCTTAAAAACCGGTTTGGAACTACTAAAGAAATCGGAATTTTCGAAATGCGAGAAGATGGACTGCACCCCGTGAAAGATCCCTCTTACCTGTTCATCTCTAAGAAGAAAAAGCACGCATCCGGGTCATCAATAACAGTCAGCATGGAGGGAATAAGACCCTTGCTTGTAGAAATTCAGGCACTTACTGCGAAAAGCATATACTCTACCCCCCAGCGAAATTCCAATGGCATAGACTACAGGAGATTAACTATGCTTCTGGCTGTACTGGAAAAAAGAGCAGGTATTTCTCTCTCCACTTTTGATATTTTCGTCAATGTCGTAGGAGGACTAAAACTGCATGACCCCGCAACTGATCTTGCCGTCATATCTGCAATTTTATCAAGCTACCACAATAAACCTCTTCCTTCCGAAACTGCATTCATAGGTGAAGTTGGATTAGTAGGTGAAATAAGACCTGTAAGATACATTGACACCCGGATTAATGAAGCAGTAAAATTGGGATTTAAAAAAGTGTACGTTCCATCAATATCCGAACTGAAAACAATAAGAAGCGAAATTCGGATAATAAAAGTGGAATCAGTCAACCAGCTGATAGAAAAACTATCACAACAATGAAATTTAAGATAGAAAGTCGCTCAACAAATTCCCTTGCCAGAGCATGTAAGATTATAACTGACCATGGTGAAATCCCTACACCTATATTTATACCAGTGGGAACATACGGAACCGTAAAAACCCTCACACCCAAAGAACTCGACGAGTGCAATGCCAAGATAATTCTTGGTAACACGTACCACCTTTACCTTAGACCCGGCACCGAGATCATAAAAAAGGCGGGAGGACTTCACAAGTTCATCTCTTGGGACAAACCAATTCTCACCGACAGCGGAGGATTTCAGGTTTTCAGTCTTTCCCACCTTGGTAAAGTAACAGACAAAGAGGTAACTTTCAGATCCCACATTGACGGATCACAACACATTTTTACACCTGAAAAATCTATTCAGATACAACGAGTTCTGGGCTCCGACATCATTATGGCTTTCGATGAGTGCACACCCTATCCATACGAATATGAAAGAGCAAAACTTTCTCTGAAGAGAACCCACGAGTGGGAAAAACGGTCACTGGAAGAATTTCATCGTACAGCATGCCCCTACGGACATAGACAGTACATCTTTGGAATAATTCAAGGCAGCGTATATGAAGATCTGAGATATCGAAGTCTTGAAGAACTGAAAAAATTAGACTTCGATGGTTATGCAGTCGGCGGCCTTGCAGTTGGAGAGCCGAAGGAGATCATGTTTTCTCTTCTTTCTAGAATAGCACCCTGCATGCCCGAGGAAAAACCACGATACTTCATGGGAATAGGGAAACCGGAAGATATTGTAAAAGTAATCGATTCCGGTATAGATATGTTTGATTGTGTTCTCCCTACAAGAAATGCACGCAACGGTACCCTTTATACCTGGAGAGGCAGAATAGTTCTGAAGCAGGCACGCTACAAGGACGATTTTTCCCCACCCGATGAGAACTGTTCATGCTACACTTGTAGAAATTTCTCAAGAGCATTCTTGAGACATCTTTTCATGCTCGGTGACATGACGGGGCTGAAACTTAACACTCTCCACAACATCCATTTCTTCCTCGAGCTTACCAGCTCAGCAAGAAAGGCTATAGTCGAAGGCTATTTCGAACAGTGGAAGAAAGACTTCTTTGAAAACTATCCTGTAGAAGAAGATCACTACGCAGAAAATCAAAAAAGAAGAGAAGAACGCCGCAGAAAACACCTAAGAGAAACAAGTTAGCTTTCTATCAACTTTGCATACAATTTTCGATACTCACCCGCCGATTTATCCCACGAAAACCTCATCCTCATGCCATTACAGGAAATTTCCCTGTGTAGATCACGATTCCGATAAATGTTAACTGCCTTTCTAATTGCTTTAAACAACTCTTCTGCACAGTATTCCTCAAACACTATCCCGGTTCCTTCCTTCCCATCCCAATCCTTCACTGTGTCAGCCAATCCCCCCGTCTTCCTGACAATAGGAATTGTTCCGTACCTCATACTATACATCTGAGTAACACCACATGGTTCATAACGAGAAGGAACAACAAAAAAGTCAGTCCCCGCTATGATCCTGTGTGACAGCAGATAATCATATCCAATCCTAACGCAGACAGCACCTTTATATCTTTCCTGATAATTCTTCAACTTTTCTTCGTACTTTCTATTCCCTTTCCCCAGTACAACAAGCCCGCATCCGAGACTCACAATGCTCGGAATTGCTTCAAGAAGAATATCCACACCCTTTTGCTCAACGAGCCGGGAAACCATCCCAATTAAAGGTCTCTCTTCCAAGGAAACATCTACCCCCAACTCTGCAATCAACCTCTTTTTGTTCTCTTGTTTGCTATCAAGTGAGCTCATAGAATAATTCTTCCAGATGAACCTATCCTTCTCAGGCGACCACTCATCATAGTCAACTCCATTGAGCACACCATAAAGCTTTCTGCCAGTTCTGACGAAGATTTCCCTCATACCTGCACTTAATTCGCCACTCTCAAGAATTTCTCTTGCATGGGTTGGACTAACAGTGCCAACTGCATCAGCATGAATGATTCCAGCCTTCATCGGGTTTATACTACCCTGCCAGAATAGATCACCACCCTTTCTAAAATAACTTCCAGGCAACCCGAACAGCCCCTTCTCCCTCATATCCGCCACACCCTGATAACCTACATTATGTATGGTGAAAAAAGTCCTGGCACGTAAATTTTTATATCTCAACTTCTTATAAAGAGGCAAAACTGCCACATGATTATCATGACAATGAATAATATCCGCATCTTTGGCAAGACAACTGACAACCCTTAGCGCAGCTTTTTGAAAAAAGACAAATCTCTCCGTGGAATTTGCAAGAGGAGAACCATCAGATTCTGTGTAAACGCCACCTTTTGCGAAGAGGGAGCGATTAAAAAGAAAATACACCTTATACGTGCTGTCATAACTATATTCAAAAACTCTACACTTCCTCTTTTTCCCCCCAATCCATACATCAAACTCTAGAGAAATTCTCTTCAGTTCATACTTCTTGTCAATCACCTCTTTGTATAGAGGCGTTATAACACAAACCCTATCACCAGCTTTCCATTGGGCACGTGGTAAAGCTCCCAAAACATCTCCAAGTCCTCCTACCTTTGAGAAAGGATAAACTTCAGCTGCAATATGAACTATATTCATTCTTCTATTACACACCAGTATTCAAAATCAATATCCGGGAATATCCCGTCATTTTTTTCAAGCGTTTTGAGATATCTTTCATCACTCTCGGACAGCTTCCCCGTGGAACAATAACTATCCAGTATTTCTTTCAACCTCCTTATGCTTTCTGCATGAAAGGCAACTCGATTCTCAGCGTAGTCTCTCGCACTCCAGGTGCTTATGAGAAATTGCCAGTCTGAACTTTCAAGGAGCAGAAGTTCTCTCCCTATCTGGTTTAATATTGCTGTGATGTTTTTGTCTGATGTCCCTCGATATTCGTCAGCTAAGTTCACCATTAAATCTTCCGCTTTATAAATCTCTCTCCATGTCCACTCTGTCCATTCATTCAACCATATGTAATGGAAACCTCCCTGCCCCCAGGAACCTTCGGGAAGTGATACAACTCTCTCCGGGGAATTACTCTTAAGGTGCTCCGACAGAGTAATCGGCCTGTATTCCTTTTTCTTATTCAGTTTTCTGAGAACCTTACCAAGCCACCTAACCCCTTCAAACCACCAGTGTCCAAACAGCTCCGTATCAAAAGGACAGGTTATAATGCCAGCGCGCCCTGTTTTATCAAAATTTTCCTTTAGATACTTCTCAACTATGCTCACAAAATGTTCGGAATGATCTTCGAGAGCTTTTTCAACGTCATCTGGATAATACTCCATTTTGCTGGCAAGATCAGAATCGTTGCTTGTCACTTTCCAGTATTTCAGACCACTTGGAAAGTGTTTTTTATGGAATTCAAGATACCTTCCATCGCCTGGGTAGCCCCATCGACCGCTCCACACCTGTAAACCTACCTCCTCATGCCTGCCATAAACAACAGCCCCTCTCCCCGTACCGCTACTTGATACAAAATAATTTTCGTAAATACTCCTTTCTTCATCCACCTCAGGAACCTTGTAACCTTCCCTAAATTGCTTCCACAGATGCTTTAACGCCTCAAACCTTTCAAGATAAACCCCCTTCGTATCACCACCCAGAATCAAAGACTTGTCAACTATAAAGTACTTTATCCCGTACTGATAAAGAAATTCTTCAAGTCCCTTTCTTAGAAACTCTTTCTTATAACCTTTTACAGGGGAACTCCATCTATACCTGGGTCTATAAGCACATTCTGGAAGCCATATTCCTGCTGGATCCTTTCCGAAATGCCTTTTATATGTCTCTACCCCAATACGTATTTGTGCATCCACGGATTCATCCTTACCCAGCAAAGGCAGATACCCATGAGTTGCTGCACATGTAATAATCTCTATATGCCCGTCATCTTGCAGACTACGAAAAGCCTCCACCAAATTTCTTTTATAAACATGTTCAAACTCTTCTAATTCTTTCGAATAAAAATCAACCCACATTCGAGCAAGCTCAGCGAGTAATTTTCTACCCGTTCTGGTAAATTCTTCCTTATCCTTCTCTGCCACCTGAATTTTCATTTTCAAATAATTAACAAACCCCTCTTTAAATCTTTCTGAAGACATTTGCTCGGCAAGTACAGGAGTTATCCCAATTGTTACGTTAGGCTTTATACCGTCCGATATCAGCGAGTTAAACTCTCCTAATAGTGGAAGATAGGATTCACTTGCTGCCTCATAGAGCCAATCCATCCCATGCGGCCATTCGCCATGGTTGACAACGTAGGGAATGTGACTGTGAAGTACAAAAGCTAAATACCCTCTCATAATATTACCTCTCAATACAAAATCCTTTTTCTAATCTAAAATCATTGAATTTACTATGATAGAGTAAAAATTGATAGGAAGTAGGCTATTTTTCTTTTACAGCCAGGCTTTAAAACAACATCCAGCCAGGGTATCACTACCGAGCTCTGATAAACTTTTTCGAAACCCGACTCCGAAATAGAAACTGTCTCCACAGGAAACATCCAGAACTCCATTGGCTCTCCAACATCCAAAATCACAGAAAATTCGCGAGATTCATCCAGAATTGAAACTTTTTTCAGATTTCTCAGCTTGCCTGTGAAATTCAAACTCTTTTTGCTAATCTCACCAGATTCCGTCAGGTAATAAGCATCCGCGGAATCTCCGCGGGACATAGCAAAGTTAAACTCTACTCCAAACCTAAAACTATTTTCCTTAGTATCAGTATTTTCAAGTGTGTATTCAACGAATATCCCAGTCTTTTCTATAGTTATAACCTTCTTTATCCCGAATCTCTTCCAGTTTACCCATCCATCCCTTGTAAGTACAATAGACTTCCCCCTCCTTCTAAAGGAAAAACCCCCACCTATAAAATCACTATCCTCGTAGTACTCTCCTTTCACGAAGCCCTCCAGACTCACATCGGGCTTTATAAAATGGTCAACCAACATTTTACGCGGATACCTATCATAATACAAATATTTATCGAGGTCTTTCTCCTTGGAAACCAGAATATCATGAATACTACCACTCAATTCACTTTCATCAACCTGCTGAGCCTGTTTAAGTTTGCTGTGATATGCCTCTCTGTACCTCGACATAGTATTTAGGATATTGACCTTCTTTTCGAGAAAAGATAGCTCCTCTATAATTCCACCTCTCGAAGGAGAAACCACAACTGTAAACTTCTCATTGCATAGAATAATCTCTTCTCTACCATCACAATCTATATCCAGTTTTCTAACAGTATCACACCCTTCCTTGTCAAGGCCTCTTATAATTTTTTCACACGCTATCAGCTCATTATAAATCGCATCCCTCAAATGAGGCAAATACAAACCCCCAAATACCCCATGCCAGTAAGCACAGTTGCACATTCCTCTCCATAGATGCTTTCTGGCTTCCCGCAGCCTTGCAAGTTCGTACTTTGACAGGTTCTTTCTGCCAAGAGCGTGCAATGTATCTGAAAGATAAAGCATTTTTTTCTGCATCCAGTTCGATTCAGGATACTTGCTCAAAAAATTCCGCCACATTCCTCCCTTTAGAAACGGTTTTATCTCATCAAGCCTTCCACTGCTAGAAAACTCCTCAATTAGTTCACTGAATTTCTCTCCAGCTTTCCAGGGCAATGACCATTCGCTCATCTCAAAATAGGAGGCTGTGGGTAGATAAACTCTCCCTCTGGGAGAAAAAGTGTTATAATATTCTGAAAAGGTCCTCAGTTTCAACCAATCCTTATTATCCACAAGCAACTCAAAAAATCTCTCGAGCCACTTTTCTTCATAAGCAGTTCTGTAAGTGCCCGGCCAGACCCCAAATTTTTCCCCATCGTCAGCCATAACAATGCAAATTGAACCATCCTCAGTAGCGTAGCTTTTCAAATATTCCACTGTGAACTCCGGGTCCTTAAAAGGTATTGCATAACGCAGATCCTGGCTTATCGGAAAAATACCCACTTTTTTGCCACTGTCCTCTGTAACAAAATAGCCAGTAAGCTGATCCTTAAAAAATCCGTTACTTAGAAAATGGTAATCATCAACTGCAACATATTTAATGCCTGCCTCTGATATTGCACGCGGTAAATCAGGTTCCCACACTCGCTCAGTAAGCCACAACCCCTCAGGGACATACCCAAACCTGTTTTTAATATACTTGTTCATCATTTCAATCTGGCCAACTCTGTCTCTCTCTGGAATCATGGCCAGTATAGGTTCATAAAAACCGCCTGATAGAATCTCAACATTTCCTCTTTTAACAAGAGACACTATTCGTTCTATGAACTCAGGATGCTTTTCTTCAAGCCATTCCAGCAAACAACCGCTATAATGAAGACTTATGTGAATATCAGGAAAAGCTTCCAGAACCTCAATAAAAGGCAAATAGGAACGCCGGTAAGCATCTTCTATCACACGATCAAAATTGCCTACCGGCTGATGATTATGTATTCCAAAAATGAAATTAACGGTTTTCAAATCCCACCTAAACCGGCCTACATCATGCCAGCAAGCTTCTCAACAAGGTCTGCGACTCTACAGGAATAACCATATTCGTTATCGTACCAACCAGATATTTTGACAAGTCCTGGTTCAAGTACCATTGTAAGGTTGGAGTCAAATATACATGAATGAGGATTACCGATCACATCTGTGGAAACAAGAGGATCCTCAGAATACTCCATAATACCTTTCAGCTCCCCATCAGCAGCTTTCTTCATGGCAGCATTTATTTCCTCAACCGTAGGCTTCTTCTCGAGTTCCAGAATCCAGTCAACCACAGAACCGTCTGGCACTGGTACTCTATAAGCAACACCATCCATCTTACCTTTTAGCTCGGGGATAACCTTCCCCACCGCCTTGGCAGCACCGGTAGTCGTAGGTACCGTTGATATCGCTGCAGCTCTCGCTCTCCTTAAATCTTTATGTGGAGCATCCAGAAGCCTCTGGTCCATTGTATAAGCATGTATTGTAATTAGAAATCCCTGCTTAATACCAAAGTTTTCATTCATGACTTTCGCCATTGGAGCCGCACAGTTCGTTGTACAGGAAGCATTAGAAACAATCTGCTCCTTCCCAGTAAGAACATGGTCATTCACACCCAGAACTACAGTTGCATCAATCTCGCTCTTAGCAGGAACGGTAAGAACAACTTTTTTAGCACCAGCTTCCAAGTGAGGAATAATCTGCTCCTTCTTTCTAAAAACTCCCGAAGATTCTACCACTATATCAACTCCATATTCTTTCCAGGGAAGTTTTCCAGGATCCTTTTCACACAGGACCTTTATCTTCTTGCCATCAACCACAAGATTATCACCATCTACACCAACCTCTCCAGGAAATTTACCATGGACAGAATCGTACTTTAAAAGTACAGCAAGTGTTTTTGCATCTGTTAAATCATTTACAGCTACCACATCAAAATCTTTTCCAAGCTTTTTCACCGCTCTGAAAAAAGACCTCCCAACTCTCCCAAATCCGTTAATAGCTATCTTTACTGCCATCTCAACCTCCCTCTTTTCTAATTAGCCTTTTTCCGGGACAAAATATAGTCCTTTTCCTTCTCTTTTCCAAACCTCAAACATTTCATTAATATCTTTTACATCTCACCCCAGATACAGCTAAAATATTTTCCTCATCACACTAAATACATCTTCATAACTTCAATAGATTTAGCCCTATACCTTTGCTCTTAAACGTATCCGCATGTTCCTTCATATACTCAATAATCTTGTTAATCGGTACAACAAGAGTAATACCGTACCTTATAATCGGATGACGCTCCACATAAACTTCACCACTATAGGGTTTTACTTTCTCCAAATCCGAAAATTCGTAACTTTCCGCAGGCACAAGAAATTCAAGAAATTCTGCCGAAGCAGAGCGAGCAAGACCTATTAACTCAAGTCCCTGGCCGTCCTCTCTAATAGCAACTACGGCCCCTCCACTTGCTCCTCTATTAAAAGGAGCATCTACAACTATTGACTCACCAGCTCCAGAACCAACTCTGCCAATCACCCCACTACTAATCATTTTATAACCACCCGGATAACCTATTATGTATACTCTACTACCCAGCTTGAGCTTACTGGAATTGCCATAGGGACACCCGATAGCCTGGACAGTATTTATAGCTTCTTCTGAAATATGAACCAGCAGGAAGGCAATATCAAGCCCCCTATCTATAAGTAAAACTTCCACAGAATCATACCCATCCAGCTCGGTAATATACAACTCCTGCTTTTCTTTATAAGATATAGCCTCGACATATCCCGCTCTATCTCTACCTACGGAATAACATCTCATAAGAGTATCCGGAAAATCTATAACATGAGCACAGGTTACAAGTAAAACTTTATCCGCATCAGAATAGATAACTACAGAACTTCCAGACCTGTTTTTATTAAAATAAAACTTCTCCACAGCAAACTTCTCCATGTTCAAAACTTTCGCCTCTCTTGTCGTAATCTTCAGGCTCTCAGATAAAATGTACCCCCTATAGTAACAAATCCCCGAAACCAACTTTACGGATTCCTGAAGCTTTTCCAGTTCATTGGCCAAATTCCACCTCAATTCAAAGCCATTATCCAGATATATCTTTGCCGTTCTATGGACACAAGAGGAAAAGACAAGTAATGCGGTAGCAAAAAACAAAGGAAGTTTATTTATACCCCACCCCGCCATCACTTAAACAAAAGAATCATCTCTCTCACTAACTTTGCTGCAACAATGGCAGAAACTCCGGAAGGATCGTAATGCGGACTTAACTCAACTATGTCCATCCCAACTATGTTCTTTTCGCCAAACATACAAATACAATTTAACAAACTATTAAAACTAATACCACCTGGTTCAGGATTACCTACTCCAGGAGCTACAGAAGGATCCAGTACATCGAGATCAACCGATAAGTAAACAGGGACACTCGCAGGAATACGCTCATTAACTTCCTTTAACTTCTCTAAAACAAAAGACGGATAAAAATTAATGTTTTCTTCACCAAATTCTATCTCGCTTTTCTCTCCTGAACGGGTCCCGATGTGGAATATATTCTCCCCCGATAGAATTTCACAAACCCTTCGGAGAACTGTAGCATGCGAAAGCCTTTCTCCCAGATATTCGTCCCTTAAATCAGCGTGAGCATCAATATAAATAAGAAATAAATCGTCGTAGCTATCAAGAAAAGCCTTCAGAACAGGCAAAGTTATTAGGTGCTCACCACCAAAAGAAAAAACCTTCTTTCTATCCCTCAGAATACTGGATATCCGAGTTTCTATCTCTTGCAAAGCTCTTTCAGTATTACCAACGGGCAAAATCATATCACCCGCATCGCAGATCCTTTTATCTAGCAGATCCTTCTTCTGCACAATCGAATAAGTCTCTATGCTATCCGAAGCCTCTCTAAGAAAGATAGGGCCAAACCTGCTACCTGCTCTATACGAGGAGGTCCCGTCAAAAGGAATCCCTATAAAAACAATTTCTGACTCGGGATAATTCGACTCAAAACCTACAAACTTTAGTTTTTTAAGATTATCCATCAATAAAATCTCTTACGAAGTTAGGAAGAATAAAACAGGCTTTATGTATCTGATCATTGTAATATTTGAGCTTAAAACCGTCTCTCTTATACCGAACCCCTCGAAAATCCTTTATTGGATCATACTTTTTGGTTGCAAATGCAAACGACCACATCCCAGATGGATAGCACGCAACATTGGCTATATACATTCTAGTATCTGGGAACACTTTTCTGATATTTTTGTATATCTGGGGAACATGTACCCTCAAATTCACGTCATAAGGCGTCTCAGTT
>QNCQ01000009.1 GCA_003645825.1 Fidelibacterota bacterium | reverse complement strand
CTATTAAGGAGCCTCCGTTTCAGTTTTGCTTCTGTCCAGAAACTTTGGCCTCTGTCTTTCTGCGAGAGAGCTTGGATGGTTTCTATGGAGGAATTAAGCCGGTATTGAGTTTTAGCTACAGATTTTAGTTTGCTTTTTCAGTCTCCTTATTTGTAAGACTTTTTTCATTTTGTTTTCTTTCTTTTATCACAAGAATAAAAATCAATTTTAAACGCTTAGGATGTAAATTTATCTGGTGTTTTTCAAGGGAAGAACGATTTTGATTATGAAGCGATTTTATTTATGGGTTTTCATTTTATTTGTGGTTATGAGAGTTTGTGCTTTCGGCGAAGCGAAGGTTTCAGTTTCTCATGTTGAAAAGATCAGAGGGTTTGTCATAGGGCAGTTCCAGTATGGATCCGGCATTGGCTTTTTTTACGAACGTGAACGTGGTAAGGTTGGTAGCCTGTATGCAAGCGTTTGTTTCATCACAGTTAATGATGCAACTGACATTCCTCTTTATGATTATTATTATGGGATTTATTATGAGAGATCAGACAAGAAGAGGTTAAATTTTTTGTCTTTTATGTTTGGTTATAAACGGTTTCTTTTTGTGGATGAAATGGAAGGGAGTTTTAAACCACATTTAAGGGCTTCGGTTGGACCTGTTTTGTATATGGATCCACCCAATATACCTGATTTTTCCAGGCGTATTAGAGAAATGAAGGCCGGTGTATCTGTGGGAGGAGGACTCGCCGGTGGAGTAGAATTTATAGGATTTGGAAGAACTGTATTTTCTTTTGATCTGGGATATCAGTGCTTTTGTTTTGCTCGTAAGGTTGAAGGAAGAACATCGTACCAGGGACTTTTTCTCAAAATATATATCGGTAGAAGGATATAATGCATGAGTTTCAGTTTTTTACAGATAGGGTTAATTTAGCTGCAGGGGTAGCTTACCTTGTAGATGATGATTTCAAGCATGCTGTAAAAGTGTTGAGAAAAAAAGAGGGAGATCAAATTCTGCTATTCGATGGGAAGGGAATGAAGTATGGTGCAGTTATTGAAGACATTGGAAAGAATGTGGCCGAATGTAGAATTCTGTTTGTTGAAGAAGAGAAAGTACCTGATACTCCGATTGTTAGTGTTGGTTTCGGAGTTGTGAAATCAGGGGCATTGACAGAAATCATAAGAGATGCTACTGCTCTTGGGGTCAGACGCTTCTGTCCTGTTGCGATGAAAAATTCGGTAGTAAAATCTGTGAATATTCAAAGATTGAAGAGAGTTGCCATTGAGTCTGTAAAACAGAGTGGAGGAAGTATAGTACCCGAAATACTGGATGTTGTAAGGCTTGAAAAATGGTTTGAAATAGTTCAGGATGCTGAATTAAAGTTGCTTGCATATCAATCTGCTGGGGTAACGCTTAGGAATTTTCTAAAGGATCGTAGCGAGCTTAATTCTGTTGCGATTATATTTGGTCCTGAAGGTGATTTTACACATGAAGAGGTAAAAAAAGCGGTTGACAATGGTTTTGTACCTGTTAAATTAATAAATCAGAGACTAAGGTCTAATCTGGCTGTGGTTTCGGCAGTTGCGTATATTATGTATCATTTTTATCGGGAGGTTGAAAGTTGAGTAAAGAGTGTATTTTTTGCAGAATTGTCCGCAAAGAGATTAAATCAGAGATTTTGTTCGAGGATGATCATGTGGTAGCTTTCAGGGATATTAATCCTCGGGCACCCGTGCATATTTTGGTAATTCCCAAGAAACATATTCCAACGGTGAATGATATTGAAGAGGAAGACCTTCAGCTTCTCGGGAAAATGGTTGGAGTGGCACGGGATCTTGCTGTGACAAGTGGAATTTCTGAGTCAGGTTACAGGCTTGTTATCAATTGTCATCAGAATGCGGGGCAGGAAGTATATCATCTTCATCTTCATCTTCTTGGTGGCAGGAAAATGAAGTGGCCTCCAGGTTAATGAATTATGTATATCTCAAAACTAAGTTTATACGGGTTTAAATCTTTTTACAGGAAGTCAGAGATAGAATTTGACCGTGGTATTACAGCTATTGTTGGTCCCAATGGTTGTGGGAAGTCTAATATTGTTGATGCGATACGATGGGTCATGGGTGAGCAAAAGCCTACAGTTTTGAGAGTTGATAAGAATGTAGATGTTATTTTCAATGGGACCGAGTCCAGGAAACCACTGAACGTGGCGGAGGTTTCTCTTGTTGTTCATAATGAGAGTGGTAGAATTCCTATTGCGTTGTCCGATATCGTCATAACGAGGCGATTATTTAGAAATGGTGAGAGTGAATATTTGATAAACAATCATTTATGTCGGCTGAAAGATATTAATGATCTTTTTATAGATACAGGAATGGGGGCAGATGCCTATTCCATTATTGAGCTTAAAATGATAGAAAACATACTCAGTGAAAACCCTGATGAGCGAAGACGGCTATTCGAAGAAGCAGCGGGGATAAATAAGTACAGAATTCAGAGGAAGACCGCTATTAGGAAACTGGAAACTACGGAAAATGACCTGCTCAGATTGAATGATGTAATTCAGGAAGTTGAGTCAAAGGTTAGAAAACTTAAGGCGCAGTTAAGGAAGTATGAGAGATATCAGGATTATACTAAGAGACTGATTGAGGCCGAAATTCTCCTTACCGCAAGGAGGATAATAGATATAAGAACGTACCTTGAGCCTCTGAGGGACAGTCTTGCTGAACTCAGACTGGAGAGGGAGAAGCTTGATAAGGAAATATTAGAACTGGAGAGAGCTTCAGAAGAAAACCAGAAAGCACTCTCTATGCTGGAGGAAGAAAGTACCAGTTTGATGGTAGATAGAGATGAACTGCTCCATAAAAAGAATGATATAGAAAAAGAGCAAATTTTGATGGAAGAGCAGCTAAGAAATCTGGATGTTGGGATAGAGAGGGAGAAAAAAGCTCTTCATGACCTGAAATATGAAATAGAAAGAAGAGAGCGTGATAATCTAAACTTTCAGGCCAGAGTGAAGGATTTGAAAGAGAAAATAGAAACCAATAAAGTCGTTCGGGAAAGGAAGGAAAAGCAACTTGAACAGGTGAAAGATAGATATGAGGAGCTGAACAGAAAAATCCAGGAGTTGAGGGATAGGGAGTTTGCTCTTGTGAGGACGAAGGGAGAAGCGGAAGAGAGGATCAAAAATCTTCAGGAGAATATCGACACCAGGTTGAAGGAAAATGAAGATATCGGAAACAAGCTTAAAGCCGGCCAGAATGACCTGGAAAAAGTGTCCGAGAAGATAAAGAGAATTTCTGAAGAAGTAGTGAAATTACAAAATGGTCTTGGCAACCACATATCTGCTTTAAATCAGGAGAAGAGTAGGTTTGATAAACTTGTAAGAAATGAGGAAAAACTTGTTCGTAAGCTTAATGGGACGAAAATTGAAATTGGTGGGATAAAAGACAGGATAAAGTTTTATGAGGAACTGGTTGATAGAACCGCCGGTGTAAATGATTTGTTTTCGAAGGTATTAAAGCGGCAATCTGAGTTTGAGGGGATAAAGGGAGCACTTTTTGATTTAATTGAAATCGATAAGAAATATCACAATGTTATTGAGACGGTAGTTGAGGATCTGGATAATATTTTGATTGTAGAGGATTACAGAGAGATTTCTGCTGCTATTCGAGATATTCTGAATTCTGGTAAAGGAAGACTGAGACTTATTCCTTTGCGTGGATTAAGGAAGAAAGATAGCAGGAAAATTCCTGATGGGCGTTTTGTTCCTTTGAGAGAACTGGTTAGTTATACCGCTGAAATCGAACCGGTTGTAGAGGCTCTTTTTGGAAACGTATATTTATGTAGCGATGAGGAGTTTGATAGCCTGGTTGGAAGGAAAGAGTACGAAGGCATTGGTTTTGTAACAACCTCTGGTAAGTATAGAAGGGCTGATAGTACATTTGTTATTACAAAGAGTGATGATCGGGAGAACATTCTAATTGGCAGGAAAATTACGCTTAATAGATTAGGTGAAAAGCTGGAGGTTTTAAATCACCGGCTGGAGGCCCAACAGTCCGAGCTGGATGAGTTGAGAGAGAGTAAAAAAACTTCTCAGATTGTTTTGAAACAACTGAATGAAAAGATAAACACACTTGAGGAGAAGCTGAAAAAGAGATCGGAAGAGTTAAAGAATCTTCAAATTGAAAAGAGTAAGATTTCCAGCGCCATTGAGGTTCTTAAAGAGAACAAGGTGAATAATGAGGTAGCGATAGAGTCGTTTTCGTCCAGGCTTAAAAAGGAAAAGGAAATTGTATTCGATTGCAATGCTAAAATTGCGGAGCTGGAGTCTGAACTTGAGAATTTGGAGGGGGAATTTAGTAAGGTAAGTAGTGTATATGAAAGCATAAACAAGGAGATATCGGACAGTAGGATAAAGCTGGTTAATCTAGAAAATGAACTCGAAAACTACCTTAGGCGTCTGGATGTTAACGCGAGGTTTTTGGATACTTCCCGGATGAAGATTGGTGAGTTTGAAGAAAGGATCAAGCAACTGGGTAACAAGAGGAGAGAACTGGCAGAAAGAATAGGAGCGAAAAGAACGACTCTAATGGAGCTGGACAGCAAGTATAAAGAATTGCAGTCAACGATAGACGAGAAGTCCGAAAAAATAGAGAGGCTTAAAGAAGAAGTGGCAGAAATAAACATGCGGTTGTACAAGTTAAGGCATCGTAAGGAGGAAATTACAGATAGAATTGCCAGGGTTGAATTGGAAATAAAGGAGTATGAGGCCCGTGAAAATGAGCTGAGGGCAGTTGTTAGGGAAAAGTACAAAAGTGAGGTGGATATAGAGAAGGTGGACAGGGAAGTTGATGAGGAGGTGATAAGTCGCAATATTGAGAGGTACAGACGGGAACTTGAAAATCTTGGTTCAATTAATCTCGGGGTAAGAGAAGAGTATGAATCGGAAAGTGAGAGATTAAGGTTTTTGAAACAGCAGAGAAATGATCTTGTGAAATCTGAAGGAAGTTTAAGGGAGATTATATCGGAGATAGATAAAATAGCGAGGGAACAGTATCTGAGAATTTTTGAAAAGATTCAGGGGAACTTTAGAGAAACTTTTGCTACCTTTTTTGGTGGGGGTGTGGCTGAGCTGAAGCTTGAGGGTGCTGATGACCCTCTGGAAGCCAGGGTGGAAGTTTATGCATGCCCTGGAGGGAAACGGCTCCAATCTTTGAAAATGTTATCTTCGGGAGAGAAGGCTCTTACAGCTATAGCTTTGCTTTTTGCTATTTACCAGGTTAAGCCCAGCCCTTTTTGCATTCTGGATGAAGTTGATGCTCCTTTGGATGATGAAAATATAAGGAGATTTACGACTGTTATAAAGTCGTTTGCCACCAGCACCCAGTTTATTATTGTGACGCACAATAAGCTTACCATGAGTATAGCTGATGTTTTATATGGAGTGACGATGCCTGAAAAGGGCGTGAGCCAAATAGTTTCTGTAAAGTTAAAATAAGTTTGAGAAAAAAACGATGTGGCGAAAGGTATTTTTCATAGTTTTATTTATTTTGAACTTTTTAATTGCCCAGGATTTTGACCTTGATTATACAACTTTCAGGGGGGAGAACAGTTCCGTAGTGGTTGAGGTAAGTCTCCTTATTCCACGCAGTTTGTTGAAATTTGTGACTCTTGAAGACGGAGGATATGGTTCCCTGATGGAGATTAGAGTCGCTATTGCTCAGAGAGATACAGTGGTTGTCTGGGATAGGTGGATACTCAGAGATAGGACCAGCGATACCCTATTGATAAAAAGGACTCAGAAGATCCCTGAGCTGGCTGTGTTTGAGGTAAAGCCAGGGGATTATGAGATAGTTGCTGTTGTGGTAGATCTGAACGCAAAGAAAAAGTATATAAAGAAGGAAAAAGTTTCCTTTAATTCGTATTCATCGAGAAAGCTGGAGATAAGTGGAATAGAGCTTTGCTCTCAGATGTCCAGAACCGAAAAAGAAAATAAGTTCAGTAGATACTTTGGCTATGATCTCGTCCCTAACGCCAGTGCTATTTTTGGATTTCATGCTCCTCAAATGTACACTTTTTGTGAAGTTTATAATCTTGAATATGGCCCGGGTAAGGATAGGGAGTATTCAGTAGAGTATGAAATATGTGACCTCGATGGCGATACAGTAATGGAAATTGGCGAGATGAGAAAGAACAAGCCGGGAGATTCAGCTGTAGAGATAAACAGTATTGATGTTCGTAAATTAGAGAGTGGTATTTATAAACTTGTTATTACTGTGAGGGATCCAGTGAGTGGTCAGTCTGCGACAGCAGAGAAAAAATTTTATATTGTAAGTGAAGAGAACAGGGAAAATGTGGATAAGGTGCTGGTTGATTTTATGTATGCAAACATGAGCGAGGAAGAGCTAGATAGAATTTTTGGTCCATTGAAATATATTGCGACAGAAGAGGAGAAAAAGAGGTACAAAAGAGCTACCCTAGAGGGGAAAAGAAAAATAGTAGCTCATTTCTGGGACAACCGTGACCCTGATCCCAGCACTGAAGTTAACGAGGCCAGAGCGGAGTTCATGAAGCGTTTGGAGTATGCGAATCAGCATTTTGGAAACATTTATTTAGAGGGATGGGCCACGGATATGGGGAGAGTATTGATTCAGTATGGTTTTCCTTCCGAGGTCGAAAGGTACAATTATACTATGGGTACCAAACCCTATCAGATATGGCATTATTATGGAATAGAGGGAGGAGTGATCTTTGTCTTCGTGGACAAAACAGGCTACGGGGTTATGGAGCTTGTTCACTCAACGGCCAGGAAGGAGTTGCATGATGAAGATTGGCAGCGATGGATAAAACAGTAAGGGAGGATTTTGACAATGGGAATATGTTTTGGTGTTGATCTTGGGGGAACGAAGGTAAGCATCGGGCTTGTGGAAAATTGGAAGTTGATAGAGGAAGTGGAAAGATTTTTCGTGGCGGAGTGCAAGGATGCCGATGACCTTGTAAATGCTATGGTAGAAGCTATGGAGAGTTTGCTTAAAAAGAAAGGTCTTACATGGGAAGATATTGAAAAGATAGGCATCGGTTCTCCAGGCCCGCTTGATCAGGCTACGGGAACTATTTTGAAAACTCCTAATCTGGTTATCCTCCAGGATTTCCCCCTTGGTCCTAAAGTTCAGGATCTTACCGGGGTTGAAACCCTTGTTGACAATGATGCAAATTGTTTCACCCTTGGTGAACAGAGGGCTGGGCAGGCAAAAGGAATGGATTATGTGCTTGGGGTAACTCTTGGTACAGGTTTTGGACTCGGGTTTGTTTACAAAGGTGAAATATATAGAGGTGCTACCGGTACCGCTATGGAGTATGCCCTTTCTCCTTATAAGGAGGGGGTTTTTGAAGATTATATTTCGGGGAGGGGGTTGAGCAAAATATATAAAGAGATACATGGAGACTATCTATCCCCCACTCAGATATATACTCTTGCTCAGAGAAAGGATCCGGCGGCACTTGATACCTGGTATGAGTTTGGGAAACACTTAGGGAAAGCACTGACATATCTTGTAAATGTTCTAGACCCCGAGATAATAGTAATGGGTGGATCTGTCTCGAAAGGTTATGATTTTTTTTACGACTCTATGAAAAGGGAGTTGTTTAAAAATATACATGATAAACCAAGAAAAAGTTTAAAATTGGCAAGGAGTTCTCTGGGTGAGGTAGCAGGAATTATTGGTTCAGCTTCGTTGAATAGCTTTACGTAATGTTTGGGAGAATTTTTAATAGTGTTTTGTCTATTGTTTTCCCCCCTCTCTGCATTTCGTGCGGCAGGATTCTGGGTGGGTTCGGGAATAAGGTTTGTGATGCCTGCTGGGAGAAACTTAGGAAACTACCATCATTTGTTATTGAGAATAAGGTTTATACTGATCATCTGGATATGCTTGTAGCCGTGTATATTTTCGATGAGGTTTTTCAAAAAATTGTTCACATGATAAAGTACTCAGGATTTAGGTCTGTTGCATACGAACTTGGATATAGAGCTGGGAAAGAACTAAGGAGAATGCCTCGGGTTTTGGAATGTGAGGTTATTATACCCGTTCCATTGAATCCGGTTAAAAAGAGGGAGCGAGGGTACAACCAGTCTGAGATTCTTGCAAGGGGTTTTTCTGCAAGTGTAGGTGTGCCTGTTGAGGTTGGCTTTCTGGTGAGGCGAAAATACACAGTATCCCAGACAAATCTAGGGGTTGAGGAACGAAAAAAGAATGTTGAAGATGCTTTCTGTATTTCGCGATATCAAAAATCTTTTAAGGGTCGGAGCGTAATCTTACTTGATGATGTCGTTACTACAGGTGCGACATTGAATTATGCTGCTAAGGCTCTAAGGTCTGCTGGGGTAAAAGAAGTAATAGGAATTGCTATAGCAACACCGCTCATGGACTAAAATAGAGTTAAAATTCTTTATAGACCTATTTTATTATAATCTACTGTCGTTGCTACTCAGAAATCGCTTTCTAAATTCATCAATACTGATTTTTCCAAGTCCAAGAATATACATAAGTTCTCCTGTATCTGAGAAATCAAGTCTTTCTTTGGGATTGTAGTATTCGAATGCTGCTTTCCATATTTTACCGAAAATCGGATGTTCATAAGCAGCCTTTACAAAGGCTTCATCGCCTCCTTTGATATTCAAGTAGGCATTCGCATCGTCAATTCTGATATAATTGGTATATTCTTTTGTGTAGGCAAGAGCAGAATCCGTTGTCTGCTCCTCATTCCAACTTGCATGCTGTACAACGTGTATTCGTTCTTTTGTGTCTATTTCTGGTGCCAGTTTACGGATTCTTCGAACTACCTCTGCGGTGATATCCGATTGTCCTCCTTCTTTTACCCAAATATCTCCGCCAGCTTTTAGAACTTCTATCCAACGATCTGCTAGCTGGGCAACTACTTTTTCATGATTTTCATGCCCTGCTAGCCATCCGCCACAGTCGTTCCAAGCGGCATCCATCACAGCATTAGACTGGACATTGAACATTTCCGCGTTCTTACCGTATGCTCCAGAAACGGGTATAGCGTGCTTTTTTATCCACTCTTTTCCGAACATAGATTGCAGTATTGTTCGGTCGGCTGCCGCGCTTTGACCATCATCTTTATCGGGGGCATGGTCGTAGTGAAGCGACAGCAGATCTTTTTCTGGGTTGAACTTCTTCATGCTATCTTCACAGGATGGGTGTTGGAAAACGTACATTGCAAGTAGCAACATAGGTATTGCAAATTTAGATATTAGATTTTTCATTCCTGATTCTCCTTAACATATTAGTTTAACGAACATTAATGTTAATAAAATTTTTCAAAATTACCATTTTAAAATAACTATTGATTTACCGAAGATTGGGATATTGTGCAGAGAGTTATGAAATTTTTGCATTTTCCTTGTCCCCTATTTTTGTGATTAGTTTGCTATCGAACCAGTAGTCTGGACCATTTTTTAGCAATTTTGCCATTGTTGTAACTGCTCTACCAACGTTTGCAGCATCCAGAATCCTGTTTTTTTCTTCCTCGATGAGACGCATTGTGTTTTTATAAGCCAGTGCCCAGGGGGGAATTGCGAAACCCATGGAGTTTAATGTGGCGTATAGATTACTTATCACGGCAATGCAGCCGGAGTCGTTTCCAGCCGCGATTACTCCTGCAACTTTCCCTTCGGTAGGACACTTTCCATCTGTATAAATCATATTCTCAAAAACTGTCATTCTGTCAATGAGATTTTTTGTAGGGCCAGATACGTTATACCAGTAGATAGGGGTAGCAATGATTATAGCGTGGGCTTTGATTATTTCATCGTAGATTTGTTTCATATCGTCATCTTCTACCGTACATGGATATTTACATTTCATAATATCCTCGCACAGGCATCCGGTACATGGTTTGATGTTGTAATCGTACAGGTGGATTATTTTTGTTCTGGCACCTTCGTATTTGGCACCTTTGATTGCATAGTCAAGGAGTTTTGCTGTATTACCATCCTTTCTCGGAGAGCCATTGAAAGCAAGGACATATATCTCCATTGAAGCCTCCGTGAATGTTTCCTCAGTTCTGTGTTTTCTAATGTGGTAAAATTGGGTTCATTTTATTTCTGGAATAGAAGATTATGTTTTTGAATTTCCTGCTTGATTTTTTCTGGTATGTGTAAATTGTGTGACTTTGCAGCAAGTATTATAGCATTGGTAATTGCTTTTGCTTTTGATCTACCATGTGCTTTTATTATTGTTTTTTTGAATCCCAGTATGGGAGCGCCGCCATATTCTGAATAATCGACTATTTGTTTTATTTGCCTGAGCCCACTTGAGAGTGCTATTAAGCCAAGCTTCCAGATAAATCTCCTTTTAAAGGCGTATCTACCAAGGTGAGTTAGGGCATCCGCGAGTCCTTCTACAGTTTTCATTACTATATTCCCGACATATCCTTCTGTAATTACGATGTCGGCATATCCTTTTAGTACCTCATGGCCCTCTATGTTACCTATAAAGTTTAAATCCTCAATTGTAGTTAATATTTTGTATGTACGGCTTAGTATGTCGCCTCCTTTGTATTCTTCTTTACCGATATTCAAAAGGGCTATGGTTGGATCTTTTATTCCTTTTATTTCACCGAAATAAACCTTTCCCATTATGGCAAATTGAACCAATTCCTCCACAGAGCAGTGAACATTCGCTCCTACGTCGAGAAGAAGGGAAAATGGCTCTTTTCTATTCTGAGCGTTCTGAGTGGGGAATACCGTTGCTATTGCAGCTTTCTTTACTCCATCAATACGGGATATGCATTTTGCGGAGGAAAGAACATAGGCTCCAGTATTACCTGCTGAGACAAGACCATGGGCTTTTTCATCAGCACAGAGTTTTGCAGCAATGAGCATTGAAGCCCTTGGCTTTCGAGATATACCTCTTCTTGGAGTGTCTTCATTTGTAATGTATTGGTCGGTGTGATATATATCTATCTGATTTGGATTGTATTCAACATCTTTGAGTATGTCTTTTATTTTGTTCTCATTTCCCACCAGAATGATATTTACATTGCTTCCGAGTGTTGCCGCTGCGGCACCCTTTACAATTTCTTCTGGTGCGTGATCACCTCCCATAGCATCTAGGGCAACGATAGCATTATTCACATCTATAAAGTCAACATTTTCTTTTTTCTTCATAGCTCCACAGAGTGCCCATACATTAAAACCGCTAAATATACTAAATTTGTAACAAACTTTTTAAAAGTTTTATCGTCCACTAATCGTTATATCTCCAATAAGTATGGTGGGTGCGCTGATATTGTCGCGAAACTGAAGATCGTTTCCGACCATCTCGATGTTCTGGAGCATATCCAGGACATTACCCGAAACCGTGAACTCCTGTACTGGATAGGTAAGTTCTCCATTATTTATCCATATTCCTTCTGCTCCTCGTGAATAATCGCCAGTTACGTAATTTACCCCTGTCCAGTGGACATGAGTTAGGTATAAACCGTTTTTCACTGACTTTATGATTTCTTCAGGGGTATATTCACCTTTTTCAAGGTAGAAGTTCGATATGCCGGAGATTGGATCAGAAGCTATTGTTCTGGACCCGTTTCCAGTGGGCGGGTGTTTTAGTTTTCTTGCAGAATAAGAATCACAAAGATATTTTGTGAGGAATCCTGAGTCAACTACAACGTTTTTCCTGCTGGTAACACCCTCATCGTCAAATGGTCTTGAACTTACCCCTGAAGGTAGCAAAGGATTGTCTACGAGCTTGATTTTATCACTTGCAATTTTTTCACCGAGCTTTCCTGCAAGAAAAGAGTTTTTCATAAAAACCCTTGTTCCCAGACATCCAGTAGCCACTATTCCAATCAAGTCAGCGGCAACATCCGGGTCAAGTACAACAGGAACTTTGCATGTGCTTGGCTTTTTAGGGGATAGCTTTCTTATTGCTCTTTTTGCTGCTTTCTTTGCGATTGAACCTATGGACTCGAGATTTTTAAAGAAAGGGTTTTTCGAATACCAGTAGTCCGTCTGCCTTGAGCCATTTTTTTCGGCGACCAGGATAAGGCTCAGAGTGAAGTTGGTGGTTTCATATCCATCGAGGAAACCGTTAGTAGATGCCAGTACTATTTTTGATGAGGTGTCATTCCATTGTGCGCCTTCTGAATTTTTAATCAGTTTACTATATTTGAAGCCTTCTTCTTCCAGCTGTCCTGTGATTCTTATTTTGTCTTCCATCGGGATAACTTCAATCATTTTGTCGTATGTGTCGATTTCCTGGTGTGACCTTCCAGTAATTGATTTATCAGGTAATCCAACGAAGGGGTCCTGGTTTAAGTACTGGACCATATCCAGCATATTTGTTATCTGTTGCTCTATTTTTTCTGTATTAAAATCATTAGTGGATGTAATACCGCTTTTTTTGTTTTTTATGATTCTTATCCCAATTCCCTTTGAGTTGGAAAACCTTAGCTCTTCGATTTTCCCTTTTCTTATTTTTATATTAGTACTTTTTGAATTTACAATAATGACGTCAGCACCTTCTATGCTGTGTCTTTTGAGTATTTTAAGGACATCTTCAGCAAGGTTCTTCAGCTTGTCCATGCGAGCCCCGTTTAATTTATAGTTTTGTACCGCCTACGGTTATTTCACTTACTTTTACGGTTGGCATTCCTATACCTACTGGTACTCTCTGGTCATTTTTTCCGCAGGTCCATCCTCCTCTGGAAAATTTTAGATCATTGGCAACCATTTCGACCTTTCGGAGAATGTCTGGACCATTTCCTATGAGGGTGACATCTTTTAGGGGAGCTGTAATTTTGCCGTTTTCTATCAGGTATGCTTCAGATACTCCGAAGGTGAAATCTCCATTTACTATGTTAACTTGCCCACCGGCAAATCGTTTTGCATAGATTCCAAATTTTACCGACGAGATAATTTCTTCTGGGTCGTAATTACCAGGTTTCATAAAAATGTTTGTCATTCTGGGCATAGGTGGATACTTAAAAGATTCTCTCCGACCGTTTCCTGTAGCATGCATATCCATAATTCTTGCAGAAAGAATATCGTGCATGTAGCCGCGGAGGACTCCATTTTCGATCATTATAGTTTCCTCGGGAAGAGTTCCTTCATCATCTATGTTTATGGAGCCTCTGAGCCCTGGTATCAGTCCACTGTCGATGACAGTGCAATGTTCTGACGCTACTTTTTCGCCTATTTTGTCTGAATAGTTGGATAACTTTTTTCTTGCAAAGTCAGCTTCAAGACCGTGTCCTACTGCTTCGTGTAGCAGTATCCCGCTTTCGCCTGGTCCCAGGACGACGGCAAGGGAGCCTGCAGGAGCAGGTCTGGCATCGAGGTTTGTAACTGCTATGTGCGCAGCTTCTGTTGCTATTTCTGTGGGGGAGTTTTCGTCAATTTCGTAGAATTCCAGGCCACTTCTACCTCCTGTTGCAACCCCCGCTCCCTGCCGTGTTTTTCCATCGTCTGCTATACAATAACATGTGAGAAGGACTAATGGTTGGATATCTTCAAAGAATTTTCCCTCTGCATCTACATACAGGATTTTTCTTAGCTCTTCAGAGAAAGTTACAGTAACCTGGGATATTTTTGAGTCATAACCGCGTGCTGTTTTATTGACTGTTTCGATAAGGTCAATTTTTCTTGAGATAGGCTCCTCAATGGAATATGTACTTACGCTGTATAAATTTCTTTTTCTTGTTCTCTGGATGGGAGCTATTAGGTTTTCTTTTTTATTTGTAGCAATATAAGAGGCTGCTGAGGCAGCTTCCTTTAGGTTATCAAAAGTAATATCTTCGGTATATGAATAGCCTATTTGTTCACCATCGATTACTCTAATGCCTGCACCTGAGGAAATGCTGTATGATGTAGTTTTGATAATGTTTTCTTCCATTTTGATGAACGATGTGGCTCGGTATTCAAAAAAAATATCTACGTGGTCACCACCGCGAGATAGAGCCTGGGTTAAAATTTTCTTTAACTGTGTTTTGGAAATTCCAAATAATTCTTCCATTTCGTATCAAAAACCTCCTTAAGTTCAGTTTGAAAAAATTGGTAACCTAATACTGTTTTATTTTATCAAATTAGTTGATATTTAACAAACCTTTTCTTTTTGGGATAGAACTTTGTGACTTTCGGGGTGATTTCTTTAGTTCATTAATTCTTAAATTTAAACTATATTACCTTGTTTTTTAACCCTGGTAGAAAGTGTAGGGTGGGATATGGCAGAAAAAAGACCGGTATGTGTAATCGTAAGAGATGGATGGGGATATAACGAAAATCCCCGTGGCAACGCAGTGATGGCTGCGAATACCCCAAATATCGATTACTACAAAGAGAACTATCCTTGGACTTTGTTGCAATGTTCGGGTGAAGCAGTGGGGTTACCCCCTGGTTATCAGGGATCAAGTGAGGTGGGGCATCTAAATATGGGTGCAGGAAGAATCGTTATTCAGGAGTTGAAAAGAATTGATGATGGGTTAAGGGATGGCTCTTTGTTTAAAACGAAGAAGTGGATTGAAGTGATGGAGAATTGGAAGAGAAACCGTTCTCGCTTGCACCTGTTTGGTTTATTGCAGGATGAAGGGGTACACGCTCATCAGGAGCATCTTTTTAAGATAATGCGCAAGGCCCGTGAGGAATTCCCTGAAGGTGAGATAATTATTCATCCTTTTCTTGATGGTAGAGACACACCTCCAAGAAGCTGTCTTGAGTACATTGCGAAACTAAATAGGGTTATGAGCGAGGTTGGAAATTCGAGAATTGGAACTGTAATGGGACGGTATTATGCAATGGACAGATCGAAGAATTGGCAGCTGACAGATATTGCTTACGAGTGCCTTGTCGATGCAAAGGGTAGACATGCTGGAACAGCAGAGGAAGCGGTGAAAGGGTCCTATGAGAAAGACAAAACCCCTGATGGCGTGGATATGTTTGATGAATACATTCCTCCTTACGTTATAGGTGAATATGATGGTATAAAAGATGGCGATTCAATAATACATACGAATTATCGTCAAGATAGAGCAATGCAGCTTTCTATGGCATTTGTCGATCCAAATTATCCTGGAAAGCTTTCCAGAAGGCCCAGTGTTGTTTACGCAGGCTTGACCAGGTATTATGATGAGTTTAAAGATTATATTATGGAGGCTATGACTTCTGGTGGGGGCATGCAAAATATCCTGGGGGAAGTTATTTCAAAGGCGGGACTAAGACAGCTTAGAATATCAGAGACACAGAAATTCAGACATGTAACGAGCTTTTTTAATGGGAAAAACACCACGCCTTTTCCCCTTGAGGATCAGGTAGAAATAAAAAGTCGATTTGACCCGGCTACCTTTGCGAGTCATCCAGAAATGGAAGCATATAACGTAACAGATAAGCTGCTTGAGATTTTGAAAGATAATCCTTATTCTTTTATACTTGTGAATTACGCGAATGGAGATATGGTTGGTCATACAGGGGATTTTAACGCTGCCAAGCGAGCAATAGAGATTGTAGATGAGTGTGTGGGGAAACTTGTGAAAAGATTGCTCGAGATAGATGCTCATGTTTTGATAACAGCTGATCATGGAAATTCAGAACAGATGATTGATTATGAGACTGGAATGGTGAAAACCAGTCATACAACATTTCCTGTAGAATTTATTTACGTCGCAAACGACTCTAAAGGAAAGAATTTAAAGAAAGGGGGGATACTTGCTGATATTGCTCCGACTGTATTAAAGTTGCTTGATATTCCGATACCTAAGGAGATGACAGCTGACGTGTTAATTCTGGACTAATAAATCTATATTAAACCCATAGATTTTAATTTCGTTTTATAAACATCAACATTCGGACCTATAACGACAAATCTTACCTGTTCAGGTAAATTGTTATTTTTAAGGAAATTTATAACTTCTTGTATGGCGATATCTGCTGCTTCGTTGAGAGGGTAGCCGTAAGCGCCTGTGCTTATTGCAGGAAAAGAGATTGACTTTAGTCCGTTTTCTTTAGCTAACTCCAGGCAATTTTTATAGCATTGAGCGAGTAGTTCTGGTTCATTATAATTCCCTCCCTTATAGATTGGTCCAACAGTATGTATTACGAATTTCGATGGAAGGTTATATCCTTTTGTTATAACTGCTTTACCTGTTGGAAGGCCATTAGGGTATTTTTCTTTTCGAATTTTTTTACATTCTTCAAGCAGTTTTGGCCCAGCGGCTCTGTGGATTGCGCCATCTACACCACCTCCTCCCATAAGAGAACTATTTGCAGCGTTTACTATTGCATCAACTTTTTCTTTTGTAATGTCTCCTTCGACAAGTTTGATTCGTTCCTGTAAGTTCATTGAATACCTCCTCGTTATGCGAACATAATTTAGTAAGGAAAAAATTAAATTGACACTGCAATGAAGTCGATGCAATAGAATTCTGTTGAAATTAGCGAGCATAGATAAAGGTACCCCTGTTTAGTTTTATTTTATGGTTTGGTTTTGCAAAAACTTCTCTATACGCTTTCACTCCTTTGAGGAATAGAAGCATGATTTTATCTACCTATTTTGCATCTATCCAACCTGGATATCGCTTTAGAAATTCACGTAAATGTCTGAAAAACCCTTCTGCCATATTAACAGTTCTTAACCTATGTCGATACTCAAAAGGGGAATCACAGTAATGGAAGAGATTTTCTTCATGTAAAGCAAATGTTTTACTTATCGATGGTACCATCTTTCCCCGTTTCTTCAAAAACTCAAAATATCTATCATAACATTTATCCAAGTCATAAGCATTGAACACTTCCCAGAATTGATGATAGAAGCGGTCTTTAATCTTAAATGTCAGATG
>QNCQ01000008.1 GCA_003645825.1 Fidelibacterota bacterium | reverse complement strand
GGGAAACCAGCCGTTCTATTTTGAATTCGCTTGCTGAAATTGTGACTTATGGTCTCCCGGATGACTACTACAGAGCCTATTTAGAGATTGTAAATGGTCTTTCTCTGGAGAAGCTCCAGGAAGCTGCCAGGAAAGTTTTACACCCTGAGAAGTTGACGTGGGTTGTTGTAGGTGATAAGGAAAAAGTTGAAAAGCAGGTAAAGTCAGCTGGGTTTGAAAAAGTTTACATAATTGATACGGAAGGGAATGTGATTCAGTAATAGGATACCTCGTGGACACTATCTGTAGGCCGGGGTTTAGTTTGTGCCCCGGCATTTTTTTAGCTTTTCTGCCGGGAGAAATGGTATTTATGATTTACGAATATTCTAATTTTTGCCTGTGAATCTTTACTTTTGTTAAATAATAAGAGCTTTGTTTTAATTGTGAAAGTAATCGAAATTTTTGTTGAAAATGGGTTAAATATGATATAAAGTTCCAGCAGTTTAGTGAGGTTGATTTGAGCGGAGAAGGCGGGCACAAGAAAGAAAGCTACTTAATTGTGAAACAGGGTACCCTGTCCGCCATTTTTATTTTTCCTCATTTGTTAACTATCCCTACTACCGGTACAGGCAGGTAATTTCACTGCCCGGGGGCTTTTCCTTACTTATAGATAAAATATGATGAGGCCTCCGGGGGGTAAAGGGGTTTTTGAATTTGGTTGTTTATTAGGAGAGAGGGAAAAATGGAGAGAAAAATTTGCATACTTGGAGGTGGAAATATTGGGACTGCTATGGCAAAAGGGTTTGTAAGGTCTGGCTATCTTAAGCCGTCAGATGTGATCATTACCAGAAGGCATCCAGAATATCTTAAAGAGCTTGAAAAGGAAGGTTATGTAACAACCCGAGATAATAACTATGCAATTTCCCATTCTGAAATTGTTATTATTGCCGTTCGGCCTGAGCAACTGGAGAGACTTATTGATGAGATTAAAGATTCTATCGATGAGAACAGGCATATTATTGTTTCAGTGGTTACGGGTGCCGCTATAAAGTACATAAGTGGGTTGATAGGAAAAAAGGTGCCGGTAATAAGGGCTATGCCTAATACAGCTGTTTCGATATGTGAGTCAATGACCTGTCTTTCTTATGGGAATGTTTCTGGAAAGAAAAAAGAGAAGATCTACAGTCTTTTCTCGAGCGTTGGGAAAGTTCTTGAGATTTCCGAGGAATATATCGTTCCAGCTACTTCACTATGTGCCTGCGGGATTGCCTTTTTCCTAAGGTGTATAAGAGCGGCTTCACAGGGTGGGATTGAGATTGGGTTTCATTCCGATGAAGCGATTTTGATGGCGGCTCAAACAGCCCGGGGAGCTGCTTCCATTTTGCTTGAATCCTATGGTCATCCTGAGTCTGAGATAGATAAGGTAACGACTCCGCGAGGTTGTACCATAGCGGGGCTGAATGAGATGGAGCATAATGGGTTGAGTTCCGCTATGATTAAAGGAATTGTCGTATCCTACAATAAGGCAATGGAGTTAGCAAAGAATAATGGAAAGTAAAGTAGTGGGTTGGATATGGTGGTTCTTAAGTTAGGGAAAAGATTGCTTGAACAACCTGAGCATGTTATGAAAATCGTTGGGGCGGTGAAACATTATCATAAGAAATATGGGAAAGTGATAGTGGTAACATCTGGTATCTGGCCGTTGAGTCAATCTGTTTGGGAAGTTACTTCCGCCCGCCCCGGAGATGCTGATGTGGCGAAATTGGGTGAGAAAGTTAGAAGCATCATTAATGGCTTTTCTTTTTCTTTTATCCGACCTTCCTGGGAGCGTGTTGAGGAATACGTAAGGAAGATCGAAAACAAGCTTAAGGGATTGAGTTACATAGGAGAAAGCTTTCCGGAACTTGATAGGAGTCTTAATAGCTGTGTGAAATTGATTTCATCATATTTGCTGTATGATCTGCTGTGCGATTTTGGAATTGACTGCAAGTATCTTGATACGTGGGAGTTTACCTGCGATGATGAATCGCTGAGTGTTGAGGGTATGATCAATGAGAAAAACAGAAATTATCTCAGAGGGGTTTTTTCGGGTACATGCTATTGTGGTGTAATTCCAGGTGGACTAGCTATAAGCAAGCAGGGTGAGATTGTAGATTCAGGAGAGAAAGGGATTGGGCTTACTTCCGTTGCTGTTGCAATTCTTTCTGGGGCTAAGGATATAGTCCATCTAGCGGGGGATGAGATCAACAGTTTCTTTCCCGCTTCGGGAAAGGTTGTTAAGCTTGATTACGAAGAGGCAATTGAATATTTTAGTTTTTGTAGAGATGCTTTTTCAAAGGAAGAGCTTCTTGCGGGGAGGGAATGGGGTATTAATTTTTATTTAGTTGGGAGGAAGAAAGTAGATTGTCCAGTTTGTATTGTAAGCAATAAGGGGAAAGATAGTGAGAGTGGCAGGATAAAGAGCGTGTTCCCTCTGCGTGATATTTTGCACATACTTGTTGAGCTGGAAAAGCCTTCTGGTGTTGACATAGAGGAATTGCTAAAGTCTGATCGTATTGAGAAGAAATTTGGGGTAAGGATTTACTGGTTCAGTAGTAATCCGGAGAAGAGGCAGTTTGAATTTGCCTTGGGAGGTAGCGGCTATCAGAGATTCCTTGATTATATAGAGGAGGCTTTAGGTGTCAGTAATATTAAAATTTATGAAGACCTCTCTATAGTTGTAGTTTTTGGTAATTTAGCTGAAAAGTTGGATAGAGTTTTTAGCTACCTTGCAAGAGAGTTTCGGAGATCAGGGGTGGTTGTGAAAGATGTAGTGAAAAACGTTTCCGGCAAGAGTATAATGTTTATTGTTAGCAGAGAAAATGAGCAGAAGGTGGTAAGAATTATTGAGAATATGCCTGAGATGGAAGGAACCAAGATCGGGAATGTATTTGTAGCGGGTACGGGGAAAGTTGGAAGGGCGCTTCTGAGTATTTTGAAGAATAGGAAGCTAAAAGAGGGAATAGAAATCAGAGTTGTTGGAATAGCTAACAGTCGGAAAATGTATTTCGATGAAAATGGTGTTGATATTGAGAAGTGGGAGGAAATTCTTTTTCAGAAAGGAGTAAAATCTGATTTGACTAAGTTTAGGGAGGTGGTTGAGAGTAGTGTTTTACCAAATAAGATATTTGTTGATTGTACTCCGAGTCGGGAGGTGGCAATTCTTTATCCGAAATTTGTAAAAAAGGGGGTTTCGGTTGTTACTGCGAATAAGATAATGAACACCGAAAAATATGAGCTATATGAGTTGATGCAGAAGGTTTCGAGCAATGGTTACTGCAGGTATTTTTATGAAACAACAGTTGGAGCAGGATTGCCTGTAATATCTTCGATAAGAAGCCTTGTTGATAGTGGGGATGAGGTTCTAAAGATAGAGGCGATTTTATCGGGAACCTTAAGTTTTATAGTGAATCAAGTTAATAAAGGTGTGCTCTTAAGCGAAGCTGTTTACAAGGCCTGGATATTGGGTTATACGGAACCAGACATAAGAAACGATCTTGATGGGCTTGATACGGCCAGGAAGCTTCTTATTCTTGCTCGTGAGGCTGGGAAGACTCTGGAGCTTAAGGATATCAAGCTTACCCCTCTTATTCCTAAGGAGTATTTTGAAGTAAATTCGAACGAAGAATTGATAGAGCGTCTGAAAGGTTATGACCTGTTGTTTAGGGAGAGGGTAGAGCGTGCAAAGGAGCATGGCAGGAAAGTGGTTTATCTGGCGGAATTATCAGAGGAAGAGGCTTCTGTTGGACTCAGGGAAGTGAATGAAGAAAGCCCCTTTTTTCATCTTGAAGGGAGTGATAATCTTGTACTCATTAGGACCACCAGGTATAGAGATAATCCTCTCATTATACGTGGGCCTGGAGCGGGTCCGGAAGTAACAGCAGGAGGGCTTGTGAAGGACATTGTTAAGTTTGTGGATATGCAGGATTATTAGATGGGGGAGGTATGCGAGAGTTTGTGAAAGTTTTTTCTCCCGCTACTGTGGCAAATGTAGGGTGTGGTTTTGATGTTGTTGGATTTTCTTTTTCTGCTGTTGGGGATATAATAAGTTTTAGAAAAATCGATGAGCCAGGGGTGTTTATAAAAGCAGTTCGTGGCAAGTATGAGATCCCCGGTGATCCTGAAAGAAATACGATTACCATACCGATTTTAAAGGTAATGGAAGATAAAAATGTTGACTTCGGTGTTGAAGTTGAGATAGAGAAGAATATTCCTGTGGCAGGTGGTCTGGGGTCGAGTGCTGCTGGTGCTGTTGCCGGTGCTGTCGGTATTAATTATCTTTTAGGTAATATTTTGGATGACAATAAGATATTGGAATACGCTCTGGTGGCCGAAGAAAAGGTTAGTGGCGGGAGACATGCCGACAATATTGCTCCGTGTTTTTATGGAGGTTTTGTAATCGTTAGGGATGTTTTTTCGATGGAAGTGGTCAGGATTCCTTTCCCAGAGGATCTTTTTTGTGTTGTTATTCACCCTCATGTTTCTCTAAGGACAGAGGATTCCCGGAAGGTGTTGCCTGAAAAGATTTTTCTGGGTGATGTAGTAAAACAGATGGCACATCTATCCTGTTTTATTTCAGGACTTCTGCTGGGAAGGAAGGACTTACTCTCTGCGGTTAATTTTGATTGTGTGGCCGAGCCTGTACGCTCTCGATTAATACCGGAGTATAGGATGATAAAAGAAGTAGCTCTGGAAGCTGGTGCTATTGGTTGTAATATTTCTGGTTCAGGACCTTCTGTGTTTGCGTTTGCTGAGGGTGAGAGGGAAACGGAGCATGTTGGTAAGGAAATGGGGAGTGTGTGGGATAGAATTGGGCTTGAGTATGATTTGTATGTAGGCAAGGTGAGTGAACAAGGAGTAAGGTTGATTGAGGAATAAAATGAGATTTTATAATGTTAGAGATAGGAAAGAGGTTTGCAATTTTAAAGAAGCCGTGTTGAAAAACGTGGGTAGATGCGGTGGTTTATTTGTACCATATGAGATGCCATTTTTCAGCAGGGATTTTTTCAAGAGTCTGGCTGGTTTGAAGTTCCCGGATATGAGCTACGAGATTGCGAGGCATTTTTTCGATAAAGATGATATTCCAGACAGTGAGCTTGAGAAAATTGTGCGAAGAGCATTTAATTTTAGGATAGAATTTAAAGAGCTCAGAGAAAATGTTTTTGTGCTCGAGTTGTTTCATGGCCCGACTCTTTCCTTTAAGGACTTTGCTGCACGTTTTATGGCTGGTTATATGTCGTATTTGGCTCAGGAAATTGATAGAGAACTTACTGTCCTTGTGGCTACATCAGGCGATACTGGAAGTGCTATTGCGAATGCTTACTACGGAGTTGAGAACGTTAGAGTTTATGTTCTATATCCTTCGGGAAGAGTGAGTGAATTACAGGAAAAGCAGATAGCTACCCTTGGGGGTAATATCACAGCTCTTGAGGTTGAAGGTACTTTTGATGATTGCCAGAGCCTGGTGAAAAAAGCGTTTGTTGATCCATCTCTATCCAGAAAGCTATCTCTTACATCCGCGAATTCTATTAATGTGGCACGGCTTATTCCCCAAGCGTTTTATTATTTTTATAGCAGTTTGAGTCTCTCAGGGTTGGGGTATGATAGAATCAATATTTCTGTACCATGTGGTAATTTTGGAAATTTGACGGCCGGGGTGCTGGCAAAAAAAATGGGGGCTCCTGTATCGAAGTTTATTGCTGCTACAAATGCGAATGATACTTTCACCAGATATCTAAGAACAGGGGTTTTCAAACCAAAGGAAACGGTTAAAACTCTTGCGAATGCCATGGACGTAGGTAATCCTAATAATTTCCCTAGATTACTTGAGCTTTATGAGGGAGCAGTGGAGAAAATGAAGGTTGATATAGACAGCTTCAGTTTTTGTGACGATGAAATTAGATCTGCGATTCAAAGGGTATACGAAAAATATGGTTATGTTATGGATCCCCATGGGGCGTGTGGCTTTATGGGACTTGAAAAATATTGGAACACCTCGAGCTATAGGACAGGTGAAGGATCTGTTTTTCTGGAAACTGCTCATCCTGGTAAGTTTAGGGAAGAGATAGCGAAATTATTGGGTGTGGAAATTGAACTTCCATCCGAGCTAAAAAGGATTGCGTCTTTGAATTCAAGTTCACATAAGATATCCTCTGACTATAGTGAATTTAGAGATTTTTTAATGTCTAAGGTATAATTTCTACAATTTTTTAACCCTGATTTGTATTTTCATCGGTATATAAAAAATGCAAAGCTAAAATTAATAATGGGGTTTCTCATTTTTTAAAAAACTAATTTCAATTATAAGATAAATAAAACTTATTAAGATGACCTTTGCTTGAAAATATGACAGAGTATGCATATAATAACAGAGCGTATGGCGGTCTGGAAACTAAATAAAGTTTTAATGAAGAGTCTTGCTGGGGTATTAAAGATTATTTTTGTATAAAATAATTTCTCGTTAAGAAAGAGGAGTGTCTATGAACATTCATGAGTACCAGGCTAAAAATATTTTTAGACGGTTTGGGGTACGTGTACCAAATGGAAGGGTTGTTTTTACGAAAGAAATGGCAATTGAAGCTATCAGAGAGGTAGGTTTGCCCTGTGCCATTAAAGCTCAGATACATGCCGGTGGTAGAGGAAAAAGCGGTGGTATAAAGATTGTAGAGGATATTGATGAGGCTGTGAAAGCTGTGGACGAATTGCTTGGTAAGGAAATAGTCACTTACCAGACGGGGAAGAGGGGGAAAATTGTAAGCAAACTTCTGATAGAGGAAGCTGTCAGGATAAAAAAGGAGTATTATGTCGGGATCGTTCTGGATCGTCAGAAGGCTCTGCCAGTTATGATGGTGTCACCTGAGGGTGGGGTTGAGATAGAGGAGATTGCGAGAAGAAGTCCCGAGAGCATCAGGAAGTTTTATGCTTTCCCAGGTTATGGCTTTCAGCAGTTTCAATTCAGAGAGATGACTTACTTTCTGGGTTTGAGTGGTTCGCAGTGTAAGAAGTGTGTTTCCGTGTTGACCGGACTTTATAATGTTTACAGGAGGAGTGATGCGACTCTTGTAGAGGTGAATCCTCTTGTTCTTACAGAAGAAGGTGAATTGATTGCTATTGATGCGAAGATAAACATTGATGATAATGCACTTTTCAGACATCCGGAGTATGAGGAGATGGTTGATGAGAGCGAAATTGATCCTCTGGAATTGGAGGCTTCTAGGTATAAGTTGAATTACATCAGGCTCGATGGAAATGTTGGATGTATGGTGAATGGGGCAGGTCTTGCTATGGCGACAATGGATATAATTAAATACTATGGAGGTGAGCCGGCTAATTTTCTAGATATAGGAGGGATTGCTTCAGCTGACACAATTGCTCATGGCTTTGAGCTACTTATGTCTGATAAGAATGTCAGGGCTGTATTGATAAATATTTTTGGTGGGATAGTGAGATGTGATAGAGTGGCAAATGGTATAGTTAGTGCTCTCGAAAATGTGGATATGAAGGTTCCTCTGGTGATCAGATTGCGGGGAACTAATGCTGAAATCGCAAGGGATATATTGAACAAATCTGGTTTTAGCTTCAATGTCTGCGAAACTCTGGATGAGGCGGCAAAACTTGCTATAGACCTAGCTAAAAGTTGAGGAGAGAGCATGAGCATACTTGTTGATGAGAATACCCGTGTTATTGTTCAGGGGATAACGGGAAAGGAGGGGACTTTCCATACGGAGAAGATGATAGAGTATGGGACGAGAGTTGTTGCTGGTGTGACTCCCGGGAAAGGAGGTAAGAAAACAGATTTTGGAATACCGATTTTTAATACTGTGAAGGAGGCTAAACTTAGTACGGGCGCGAATGCTTCGGTTATATTTGTTCCTCCAAAATTTGCTGCAGATGCGATACTTGAAGCTATAGATGCGGGGATTGAAGTAGTGGTCTGTATTACCGAAGGTATTCCTGCAAATGATATGATAAAGGTTTACCACAGGTTGAAAGAGTCAAAAACATGGTTGATTGGTCCTAATTGCCCTGGGATAATATCTCCCGGGAAATGTAAAATCGGGATTATGCCGGGGTTTATCCATAGGCCGGGTTGTGTAGGAGTGATTTCGAGAAGTGGAACCCTGACTTATGAGGCGGTATCTCAGATTACAGCCAGAGGATTTGGGCAGTCTACCTGTATAGGAATTGGGGGAGATCCTATTGTAGGGAGTCGCTTTGTTGATCTGCTGCCTTTATTTGAGCAGGATAGGGAAACAGACCTGATTGTCCTCATTGGGGAGATAGGAGGAAATGCTGAAGAGGAAGTAGCTAAACTTGTAAAGAAGGGATATAGCAAACCAATTGTGGCGTATATTGCAGGAATCACTGCCCCGCCCGGCAGGAGGATGGGACATGCCGGTGCAATAATAATGGGTGGAAAAGGGACAGCCAGGGAAAAGATAAATCTTTTGCGAGATGCTGGAGTGACGGTTGTGGATAGCCCTGCAATGATTGGAGAAGCCGTAGAGAAAATTTTGAAAGGGAATGTATAAAGAAAAATTGAATGTTGGAGGGTGAAATTGAGGGAGATCAATGTTTCTAAAGTAAAAGAGATTGTAAAGAAGTTGTGTATTGAGGCGAATTACTACATTGGTAAGGACGTTATCGACAGGATAGAGTATTTTCTGGAGAGAGAGGAATCTCCGACCGGGAAAGAGATTCTCCAGTTGCTTCTGGATAATTACAGGGCAGCTGCTGAAGAGAAAATGCCTATCTGTCAGGACACAGGTGTGGCTGTGGTTTTCCTCGAGCTTGGACAGGAGGTACATTTTGTTGGTGGTAGTTTGTATGATGCAATTAATGAGGGTGTGAAGGAAGGATATATTGAAGGTTATTTGAGAAAGTCGATGGTTGATGATCCTGTAATTGAGAGAAAGAATACCGGTGATAATACTCCGGCGTTGATTTATACCGATATTGTTCCTGGAGATAAGGTAAAGATTACAGTAGCTCCTAAGGGTGGTGGTTCCGAGAATATGAGTGAAGTTAGAATGATGAAGGCTGCGGATGGGATAGAAGGGGTTAAAAGATTTGTTGTTGATCGTGTGGCAAGGTCTGGTGGGAACCCATGTCCACCTATTGTAGTAGGTGTTGGTATTGGTGGTTCTTTTGAACATTCTGCACTACTTGCGAAGAAAGCCCTTCTCAGGCCTCTCGATGACAGACATCCTGATGAAAAGTGGGCAGAGGTTGAGGATGAATTGCTTGAGGAGGTTAACAAACTCGGCATAGGACCCCAGGGATTGGGTGGCAGGACAACTGCTCTTGCTGTTAAAATTTTGACTAAGCCGTGTCACATTGCGTCCATGCCTGTTGCGGTGAATATTAATTGTCATGCACACAGGCATAAAAGCGAAACTATATAGAATGTGTTGGAGGAGATATGTCGAGTGTACATCGTTTAAAGACTCCGTTAACAGTTGATGACCTTGAGAAACTTAAGGCTGGCGATAAAGTTTTGCTTTCGGGGATAGTGTATACTGCCAGAGATGCAGCTCATAAGAGGCTGGTGGAGCTTTTGAAAAGAGGTAAGGATTTGCCTTTTGATATAAGAGGACAGGTTATTTATTATGTTGGACCTGCTCCGGCTCCCCCCGGGAAACCCATCGGCTCGGCAGGGCCTACTACCAGCTACAGGATGGATCCTTATACCCCTATTCTCCTCGATGCTGGTTTGAAGGGCATGATAGGTAAAGGTCCACGAGGAAAAGAGGTAATTGAGTCAATGGTAAAAAATAAGGCTGTTTATTTTGCTGCTATTGGAGGAGCTGCTGTTGTTATCGCGAAGGCTGTTAAGAAAAGTGAGGTCATTGCATATGAGGATCTGGGGCCTGAGGCAATCCGGAGGATGGAAGTTGAAGATTTACCTGTTTTCGTTGCAAACGATATCTATGGAAATGACATTTATAAAATGGGTGTAGAAAGGTATAAAATCGATTGAGTTCAGAGGTGTTTCATGGGCGAAATTGAGGAGATAAAAAAGCAAGCCCTCGAACTGGAGATGCAAGGGAAAATAAGAGTTGCCATTTCAAAGCTTTTAAGTGCACTTGAAATTGATGAGAGTCAATATGACATACGTGTAAAGCTCGGTGAACTTTATTATGTTTTGGGTGAAATAGAAAAATCAGTGGAAGTTCTTGAAGGCGTGGTGAATGAGAAACCGGAGTTTACACTTGCTCTGTATCGGTTAGGGATTTCATATTTTAGAGCTGTAAAATTCCTTAAAGCAATTGAGGTTTTTAAAAGAATAATGGAGATAGAGCCGGATTTATACATGGCATACTACTGGGCGGGACTATCATATTATCATATCGGAGATTTCAAAAATAGTATAGAATGTTATAAAAAGCTGATGGAGAAGTGTCCTGATGGCAAGCTCGGGTGCTATCAAATGGCAGTGGTTTACAGAGCTGCAGGTAAGTATAAAGAGGCTATAGAATGTCTTGAAAAGGTGCTTGAGAAAGATCCAAACGTCGTTTCCGCCAACTATCATCTTGGTATTTGTTATTTGAGGCTTCATAATTATGATAAAGCCATTGATTGTTTTAAAAAAGTTCTTGAGCTTGACAGGAATCATGTAGAAGCTCTAACAAAGCTTAAGGAGATAACCGAGGATGATCAGTGGTACACTTTCGATGTACCACCTTTGTAATCTCTGGTGAGGGAATTATGGCTAAACCAAAAGTTGCATTTTACTGGTGTGCTTCTTGTGGGGGATGTGAAGAGGCGGTAGTAGATCTGGCTGAAGATATTTTAAAAGTTGTGGAGAAGGTGGATATAGTTTTCTGGCCGGTTGCTATGGATTTCAAGAGAAGAGATGTAGAGGGTCTCGGTGATGGGGAATTGGCTGCGGTTTTTATTAATGGGGCTATTCGGACCTCGGAGCAGGAAGAGATGGCCAAACTTTTGAGAAGAAAATCCCGGCTTGTAGTAGCTTTTGGCTCCTGTGCTTATCTGGGAGGGATACCCGGGCTGGCAAACCTATCTTCCAAGGATGCAGTGTTTGAGACGGTTTATAAGAAAGTTCCAACTGTTGTTAACCCTGAAGGTGTAGTTCCGAGAACGGAAACAGATGTAGATGGTTTTAAACTTAAACTTCCTGACTTCTACGATGGAGTCAGGACATTGGCGCAGGTGATTGAAGTTGATTATTTTCTGCCAGGATGTGCTCCTCCACCTGATTTGATAATGGAAGCTATTAATAAGATACTTACCGGTGAATTACCTGAAAAGGGAAGTGTTCTGGCACCGGAGAAATCCTTGTGTGATACCTGTCCTCGGAGAGATTCAAAACCTGATAAAATCAAAATAAGTGATATAAGCAGGATTGCTTATAAGAAAATCGATACAGATAAATGTTTTCTTGCAGAAGGGATAATCTGCCTTGGACCAGCAACTCGCTCAGGTTGTGGTGAAAGATGTATAAATGCAAATATGCCTTGTAGAGGATGTTTTGGCCCCACCAGGGAGGTTCTTGATCAGGGAGGTAAGTTTCTTTCGGGGCTTATGTCTATTGTAGATACTCAGGATGAGGAAGAGATTAAAAGGATAGCTGATTCGGTAATTGATCCGGTAGGGCTTTTCTATATGTATAGTTTACCATATTCTCTAAGAATGAAGTTTCTCAAGTAGGGAGCGTATATGAAAAGGATTGAGATTGATCCCATTACAAGGTTGGAAGGGCACGGAAAGATAAGTATATTTTTGAATGATGAAGGGGATGTAGAAAAGGCGTTTTTTCAGGTTCCTGAATTGAGGGGTTTTGAGGAGTTCTGTAAGGGGAGGCTTGCTGAAGAACTTGCAAGGATAACACCAAAGATTTGTGGAGTGTGTCCTACTGCTCATCACATGGCTTCCGGGAAAGCCCTTGATGATTTATATAAAGTAGAACCACCGAGCGCAGCGAAAAAGATAAGGGAGCTTGTCAATTCAGCTTTTATGTTTGAAGACCATATATTGCATTTTTTCTATCTGGGTGGCCCTGATTTTCTTGTCGGGGTAGATGCTTCCAAGGGGGAGAGGAATATTCTTGGGGTAATATCAAAGTTTGGGCTTGGAGTGGCTACCCGATTGATTGAGACTCGCAAAAAAGTCAGGAGTATAATTACCAGACAGGGAGGGCGTGTAATCCACCCTGTTTGTAATTTGCCTGGCGGTGTTTCAAAAGGTGTAAGTAAGGAAGATAAAGAAGATTATATAAAGATTGCTGATGAAGCTATTGACTTTGCGATATTTGCCTTACAGACTTTTAAGAAGGTTGTACTTGAGAACAAAGAGTATGTTGAACTCGTTTTGGGTGATCCTTACACGATGGAAACCTACTACATGGGCATGGTGGATTCAAACAATAGAGTCAATTTCTATGATGGTCAGATTCGTGTTGTCGGTCCTGATGGAAAGGAGTTCAGAAAGTTTGAACCGAGGAATTATCTCGAGGTAATAGAGGAAAGAGTAGAACCATGGTCGTATGTAAAATTTACATATCTGAAAGATGTAGGCTGGAAAGGTTTTGTTACAGGCAAGGATAGTGGAATTTACAGGGTGGCACCTCTTGCAAGGTTGAATGTGGCCGAAGGGATGGCAACGCCAAAGGCTCAGGAAGAGTATGAAGAGATGTTTGAACGGCTTGGAGGTAAACCGGTTCATAGTACCCTGGCCTATCACTATGCGAGGCTGGTAGAGGCTTTGTATGCTGCAGAGCGTATGAAAGAGCTGGCCGAAGATGATGAAATTACGTCAGATGATATAAGAAAAATACCGACTGAAACTCCAGATGAGGGAATTGGAATTGTCGAAGCACCCAGAGGCACTTTAGTACATCACTACAAAACGGATAACCAGGGCAGGGTAGAGGAAATTAATCTTATAGTTGCTACCCTCAATAATTCTGCATCAATATGTATCTCGGTGGAAAAAGCCGCCCGGGAATTCATAAGAAAAGGTAAAGTGACGGATGGAATACTAAACAGAGTTGAGATGGCATTCAGGGCATATGATCCCTGTCTTGCATGTGCAACTCATGCTTTACCCGGTCAGATGCCGCTTGTTTTAACGATTTATGATAGTAGAAATAATGTTGTTGATGAGATAAAAAGACTTTAAGAGGTGGAAAATGGAACCGAAGGTATCAATAAAGCTTCCTGCAAAAGATGCTGCAAGAGTAGAAAGGTTTGCTGAGATAACAGGGGTAAATGTATTTGCCTGCTACCAGTGTGGAAATTGCTCTGCCAGTTGCCCTGCAACTGAATTTATGGATGTTCCCCCACACCAGGTTATGAGGTACCTGCAGCTTGAGATGTTTGATGAAATTGTGAAAGCGAACACATGCTGGATATGTGCAGCGTGTATAACGTGTACGGCAAAGTGTCCTCGAGGGATTGATATTGCTAAGGCAATGGAAGGATTAAGGCAAATTTTTCTTGAGGAGCAAGAGTTTGCCCGATACAATATTTTTGATATAAAGAAAAAGGTTCTGGAGAAGTTGCCTCAGATAGCCCTTGTGGGAAATTTCAGAAAGAACATCCTTTAATTGCAGGAGATAAAACTATGGAGGTTTCGTATTATCCGGGGTGTACATTAAAAACTAATGGGAAGAACTTCGAAGTCACGACTCTTAAGCTCTTAGAAAAGCTTGACGTGGACGTCAAGGAGCTTGAGGAGTGGTACTGTTGTGGGGTTACCTTTTCTCAATCTGAGGAAAATTTAATACAGAAAGTGGCTCCTATAAGGACTTTAGTGAAAGCAAAAGAGGCAGGGAGAAAGAAACTTTTGGTTTTGTGTGCGATGTGCTATAATACGTTAAAAAGAGCGGTAAAATTTATCAAGGATAATCCAGACAAAAGGGATGTAATTCACGATTTTATGGATAGGGAAAGTACAAAGTATTTTGGGGATGAGGTTGAAATAATAGATCTTTTGAGTCTGTTGAAATTAATCGGGAGGGAAAAAATAAGAGAAGTCGTTGGAGATAAAAGGCTAAATCTCAAAGTTGCTGGATATTATGGGTGTATGTTGCTTAGACCCAGGGATATTGCCATTGACAGCGAGACAAATCCAACGCTACTGGAGGAAATGTTAGAGAATTTTGGTTTGAGTCCGGTTTATTTTCCTTTTAGGGTAGAATGTTGCGGTTCCTACCAGATTTTGAACAATTCTGATTTTGTCAGGAAGCAGACACGACTGATAGTTTCTTCTGCTATTGAAAACGGTGCAGATTTTATTGTGACTTTATGTCCTCTTTGCTTCTATAATCTGGATGAGGTTCAAAAAGAGATAGCAGAAGAGGATTCTGCGTTTAAAACTATTCCGGTGATGTATATTTCTCAGCTGTTGTCGATTGCAGCTGGTATTTCCCCTGAGATTAATGATTTTAATCTACATTCGATAGATCCCAGGCCTGTTTTGAGAGAGAAAGGGTTGTTATGAAAAGGATAGGAGTTTTTGTTTGTCATTGTGGTATCAACATAGCGGGGACAGTTGATATAAAGAGGGTAGTGGAAGCGGTTAAAAATTTTCCCGGCGTGGTTTATGTTGAGGATTATAAATATATGTGTTCTGATCCGGGGCAGAATCTCATAAGGGAGAAGATTAAATCCGAGAAGCTGGATGGTGTGGTAATCGCTGCCTGTTCACCTACTTTACATGAGAAAACCTTCCGCAACACCGTATCTCAAGCAGGAATTAATCCTTATAATTGTGAGATCGCCAATATACGGGAACAGTGCAGCTGGGTTCATACAAACATGGAGGAAGCTACAGAAAAAGCTATCCGAATAGTGAAATCTATTGTGGCAAAGACTTTGCTCGATGAAAGTTTGGTGCCTATAAAATCTCCTGTGGTTAAAAGAGCTCTTGTGGTTGGAGGTGGTATTGCCGGGATACAGGCAGCATTAAACATAGCAAATAGCGGTTATGAGGTTGTACTGGTTGAAAAGGAACCTTCAATTGGCGGAAGGATGGCGCAGTTTTCAGAGACTTTTCCAACACTTGATTGCGCACAGTGTATTTTGACTCCGAAAATGGTTGATGTTGCCAGTAATGAAAATATTAAGCTTCTGACTTATTCTGAAGTGGTGGATGTGAGCGGTTCAGTTGGAAACTTCAAGGTGAAGATTAAAAAGAAAGCTAAGTCGGTTGATTATGAGAAATGTACGGGTTGTGGAATTTGTGTAGAAAAGTGCCCGGTGAAGGTGCCTAACGAATTTGACCGGGGGATGAGTGAAAGGAAAGCGATTTACACGCAGTTTCCACAAGCGGTTCCCAATAAGCCGGTCATTGACAGAGAAAATTGTACTTATTTTCAAAAAGGCAAATGTAGGTTATGTGAAAGAGTTTGTCCTTTTGGAGCAATTGATTTTGAGCAGGAAGATGAGGTTATAGAAGAAGAAGTTGGAGCGATTGTTCTGGCGACGGGGTATGAGCTATATGATGTGTCCAATATGGGTGAGTATGGAGGTGGGGAGCTCGAGGATGTGATTGATGGTCTTACCTTTGAAAGATTGTTATCAAGTTCAGGCCCTACTTCTGGTGAGGTGAGGCGACCATCTGATGGGAAAGTCCCTAAGACGGTTGTGTTCGTGAAGTGTGTCGGTTCTCGTGACCCTGAACATCATTTCCCTTATTGCTCAAAAGTTTGCTGTATGTATACGACCAAACATGCTATGCTATATAAACATAGGGTTCCAGATGGGAAGGCATATATTTTCTACATGGATGTGAGGACTGCAGGAAAGGGTTATGAGGAATTCTACCAGAGAGCACAGGAAGAAGATGGGGTTATATATCTGCGAGGAAAGGTTTCGAAGATATATAAAAGTGACGGAAAGCTCATAGTTGATGGTTTTGATACGCTCACGGGGAGAAAGGTCCAGGTAGAAGCGGACATGGTGGTCCTTGCGATGGCGATCAGGCCCTCTTCTGGTGCTGAGAAGCTTTTCAACTTGTTGAAAGTATCAACTGATGCCAATGGATTTCTCACGGAGGCGCACCCAAAGTTGAGGCCGGTGGAGTCTTTGACAGCTGGGATTTTTCTTGTTGGGTGTGCTCAGGGTCCGAAGGACATACCTGATTCGGTTTCTCAGGCGAATGCTGCCGCATCTATGATAAGTGTTATGTTTTCACAGGATTACTTGATCCATGAACCTATTATTACAGGCGTCAATGAGGATTTATGTTCCGGGTGTGGAATATGTGTGGCTGTATGTCCCTATGATGCGAGGAAGATTAACCGTGAAAAAGGGACCGTTGAGGTAAATGAGATTTTGTGTGAAGCCTGTGGAGCGTGTGCAGCAGCGTGTCCATCTGGCGCAGCTCAGCAAAAGAATTTGACTGATAGACAGATAATTTCAATGATAAAAGCAATTTTAGAGGAATAGGTTGGGTGTGAAATGATTAAGCCGAAGATTATAGCGTTTTACTGTAAGTGGTGTACGTCGGCGGGGGCAGATCTTGCCGGTACTTCGCGGTTGACCTATCCGCCGAATGTTATTCCGGTGAGAGTGATGTGTTCAAGCAGAGTTGATGCGGAACATGTTCTGGAGGCATTCAAAAACGGTGCTGATGGGGTTCTTATTGGTGGGTGCCACCCCGGTGATTGTCATTATGAGACGGGGAATTACCAGACGCTTAAAAGAGTGACGCTGTTGAAAAAGATGTTAGAAGATTTGAATATTGATCCCCGGAGACTGCGTTTAGAGTGGGTTTCAGCGGCTGAGGGAAAAAGGTTTACCGAGGTAGTGAAAGAGTTTACTGAGGAAATTGCAAAGTTGGGTGAGTTAAAGGTGGAGAAATTATGAAAACGCTGGTTCTTGGGGTTGGAAATGAAATAATGGGAGATGATGGGATAGGATTATATGTAGTAGAGGAACTGAAAGGGACTATAGAGGGTGTTGATTGGGAGGTAACCTCTGAATCGGGATTGAAGCTGATTGATTATCTGACGGATTACGATAGAGTGATAATTGTGGATGCTATTGTGTCGGAAGAGGAAGTAGGGAAGGTGAGTGTATTTTCTCTGGGAGACTTTTGCTGTTTACCTTCTATTTCGAATCATTCCCTTGATCTGATATCCGCGCTAAGGCTGGTTAATAGAGAGATAGTGAACATTCCCGTTGAAATATTTTTTATCGGGATATGTATTAACACCACCGGGAAGGTGCAATCCGGTCTCTCCAAGCAGATGGAGGATATTTTCCCGGAAGTTGTGGAGAGTGTAAGAGAAAAGATAGAGGAGCTCATCAGTGAAGATAACTATTTTTTCAAAGTGGTAGGAGGAGACATACATGGCGAAGCCAAAGCCTAAGATGGTAACAGTTTATATTATGGGAGAAGCTTTTGAAGTACCTGAAGGGTCAACGATAATT
>QNCQ01000007.1 GCA_003645825.1 Fidelibacterota bacterium | reverse complement strand
CGCATTGCAGAGAACTATTACATCGTGTATTTTATTGAAAATAAATTCGTATTTGTCTTTTATTTTTCTTAACCGGTCCATAAATAGAGCACCCAACCCATAAAGAATATAATTCAATGAAGATAAAAATTAAAGAGCATTTTTTGCCTCATTAAAAGACTGCACTTACCCCCTTTATTATTCTTATTCTAGCCAAATTACTCAAGAGGAAGTATCTTCCAGGGCATAATCAAACACTATCTATCTTACGGAAAAACTATCCGCTATTCGCCCTCATCCACAGGTTTGAATCTTATTGCAGCACCCCCTCCTGGCGCAAGATAAAGCTTGAGGTTTGTATTCCAGTCCACTTTCCTTTTTTCTATTATGATATCATAGGGATTGGTTTTCCAGTCAGCATTTTCTCCATCCCTATAAATTTCCGCAACATATTTAATCCCTGGTTTTAGAAATTTCAAATCTAAATCAAAAGATCTTTCCTCCTCATCGGTTATACTTCCCAGATACCACTCATCAGAGTTTTTCTTTTTCCTTACAATAGTAACATAATCACCGATTTTTGCATTAAGCACTCTGGTCTCATCCCAATCTGTGGGAACATCTATAATGAATTTGAAAGCATCCAATCTTTTTTCGCAGTTTTCTGGTAAATCAGCCGCCATCTGAAAGGGAGAATATATTACAACATAAAGGGCCAACTGTTTTGCCAACGTTGTGTTCACCCTGTTCTTGGGTCTGTATTCATCAAAGGTCAGGTCAAATATACCAGGGGTAAAGTCCATTGGACCTGCAAGTAATCTGGTAAAGGGCAGTACAGTTGTGTGTTCTGGTGGATTTCCACCATCTGGTGACCAGGCATTATATTCCTGACCACGAGCGCCTTCTCGCGACATCATATTAGGCCAAGTTCTTCTCTCTCCTGTATCCTTTATTGGCTCATGAGCAACTATCATAATATGATATTTCGCCGCTACCTCTATTACCTTCCTAAAATGCTCGACCATATACTGACTGTGATGCCACTCTTTTACAACCTCACCTTTCTCATTTAACCTCGGTAAATCTCTCCCCCATCCAACATATCCTGTCTTAACAACTGGAATCCCAAGCTCCTCATAAAATTTGAATGCATCTTCCATCTGCCTTTCATAATTCAATATATCTGCTCCTGTCTCATGATGACCAATTAGAAAAACACCCTTTGACTTTGCATACTCTGATAACTTTCTTATATCAAAATCAGGATATGGCTTCAAAAAATTCATCGGACTTGGATATGCTCCCGCCCATTCCTTTTCCCATCCAACATTCCATCCCTCAACTAACACCCCTTTAAAACCATACCTCGATGCAAAATCAATATACTTTATAGTATTCTCTGTCGTAGCACCATGTTTCGGACCTAATTCCCACGTTGATTTACCTATATGCATCTCCCACCAGATTCCAACATATTTACCCGTCTTTATCCAGGAAACATCTTTTATCTTACACGGCTCATTAAGATTCAATATAAGGTGTGAAGTTATTAACCCCCCTGGCGTATCTGCAATCTGTATCGTTCTCCACGGTGTCTTTATTGGAAGCTTTCCTTTTACTTTTACTCCATCTGACCATGGCACCAAATCAACTTCAAAACCAGTTTCGCCTTTCCTTGCTAACGTCATAGAAGAATACTTCTCAAGAGCCGCTTCATGTATTGACAAGTATAATCCTATATCTGTCTCTATTGTTGCAGGAGTGTGTATTGTATCAATTTCGCTTATTTTTGTCTTTTTGTATAAGTATTCATATCTTTGCGGCCTATATGCTGGTATCCACCAACAATCCCAATTGCCTGCAAAATTAAATTCTGTCAACTCATCCATTATGTTTACTTTTTCGAGACCTCTCTGTTCAGGTATGAAATATCTAAAACCTATTCCATCGTTAAAAGCTCTAAACTCAACTACCAGCTTACCTCCTTTCTTCTTACCACCTTCCAAATAAATCCTCATAATGTTGCAATAATTTTTTATTCGACTTTCTTCTCCCCAAACAGTATACCAAATCTCTCTTATACTATCATATTCCACCTTTTCTACCTTAAAACCAGAACATAGATTTATTTTCTCTTTAAACCTGAAACCAAGGCGTGAGGACCTAACAATTTCTCTCCCTGACTTTTCAACAAAATAATATGGCACTCCATGCTTTAGTCGAAAACCAACCTTAATTAGGTGATCCGGCGAATACAATTCATGGTTAGCAGCATATATACTCGAAATAAGTATAACTAAGAACATGATAGGAGAAAAAATTGAATGGAAAATCTTATTAAACATCATACCCTCCACGTCCTTACTACTTAATCAAAAGGATTTTTTTTGCTCTTATATCGAATGCCGTTTCTACTACCGCAAAATATAAACCAGAAGATAAACCCTTAGCTTCAAGTATTGATTTATAGACACCTGCAGATTTCTCTCCACAGCTTATTCGCCTTACCATCTGACCTTTTACATTGTAAATCTTTATTACAACACTTGATTTATAGGGGAGATAATATTCTACACATGTACTGTAATTGAACGGATTCGGGTAAATTTTACTGATTTTAAAATCACTAAGTTTGTATTTGCTGCTTCGATCGATATTATCCTTAGAAATGCCTATGCATACCTCCCCAAGAACACTGGGATTTCTCCATCCAGTTTCATTTTTAGCTAAAGAAACTATTTGAGATTCTCTTGCTTCTCCGTTATCATCATCATCAACTCCTATATCAAATCCTATAACATCTCCAACGTCAGGAATGACTCCAACTGTTTGCCATGGGATTAATAATTCAAGAATATAACCATCTTTTGTCCCTTTAATAAAGAAATCAATACCATCTGTCTTGTTCACTGAATTTGCCCCAATATTTATTGAACTATCCCCCCATCTAAAACCGTATTGGAAATCATTTATACCATCATAAGAGGTTCCTTTGCTATTATCACCATCTATAAACACCTCTATAGCATCATCTTCCCACCAATTCGATCCAGAATCATTGATTAACACGGAATCCTTAACATTAACTAAAATATATAAGTTAGTCTCATCTGCCATTGCTCTCCATTCGGCATAAAAATCGTCCTGTCTTTCACCAATAACAACATTGCCAATAGGCATTGGTGGCGTATTTGACCACATGGGATCTATATTGCCATCAATTATACATGGAGTTCTGGTTATTCCAATTACAGGAGGTTGCAAATCACCCATATCATCATCCAGAATAGTAATCTTACAATTTTTCCTACCACCAATTGTATAATTATCATTACTCACTATCCCCATACCAATATACTCAGGTCCTTCTCTAAGTTCATCATCTACAGTTTTCAAAACCAGAGTATCGGCGTATTTAGATGGATTTAAATTGATAATATTATCAGTAAACCCGATGACAATAAAATCTTTATTTATTGTTGCAGATCCTCCAACACTATATTCAACAGAGATATCTCTATCTATTCCCAAAGCATCAACTATTACAATTACAGAATCTCCATTTTCATAACAAAATTGATCAGGAGAATAAATATTTACTGCCGGAACCACATCAACTATGCACGTATCTTCAATCAACCCATCCGGTGTTTGTGCAATTAAATACGTGCTACCCGGTAATTTCCCCATTATAGAAGCATAGACATTATTCGTATCTATTATTACAGCTATGTTAGTATCGGCCAACACCCAATTTATTGAGTAATTGGAAGCATATTGAGGCACTGGATTAACATTTATCGTGTCAACTCTCAATCTTGGTAACTTGATTATCTTTGGATCCAACCTGATATCTTCAAGTGGAATATTGGCATATCTAATTTTTAAATCAAATCCTTTTTTGACATAAATAGGGTCATCAGACTCAATATTGGATATTGTCAGCCCATTTATCTCAGCCTCACCAACATTCGTATATACCACTATAGCTTTCCCTTCATGTGACTCTATCACTCTTGAATCGACATATGGATCAAGCCCTGTACTGTCTATTATTACATTCTCAAAATATATTCCTGAAAAACCTGCATTGCCACCAATCATTATACCATCTCTTTGGGCTCCTATTATGGTTAAATTCTTAAAATTAACATTTTTGATTCTCTCTCTCGTAGCTGCAAGTTCTACTGCTCCTCTTTCTATCCCCCATAGATCATCACTTGTTCCACAATGAATTATCAAATTATTTTCAAATGTTATATTCGAAGTATTTCTAAAATTATATCCATCAAAATCTGTCGTTAATCTTATACCTGAACCAGCAAAATTATCTTTTACAAGATTATTTCTAATTATATGCCCATCCCCACCAAATATCGCTATACCTCCGGCTCGCCAGTTATGTTCAATAGTGTTATTTTCAAAAAGGACATTTACAGACATTTTCACACTATTATAGTCACTTGGCCAACATGCTAATCCATCATCTCCATTATTCCTAATATTACAATTTCTTACAACTGAATTACTTGTCCCCTGGGTAAAATTCACACCATCGGCATAATTATTTCTAATTCTGCAATTATAAATGGTAAAGTTCTCTGTGTATGACAATGGATATGAATAATCACCGATCCAGAAACCACACTCAAAGTGTTCCTCCCATATATCATGAATTATGGAATTATCCCCAAAAGTACCCATAAAGCATTTATAAACGTACTGTGTGCGCGGGTCATCATTGTAAAATCTACTATTTATAACACTGTTAAGATACATATGTGCAATTTCCACCTTAGAACAGTTATCCGTACCTAAGATCCCACCTCCTCTAACACCATTATTTGTAAAATATATTTCTGTATACCATATTCCCGCTCCTATTATTTTTATGTTCGAAACATTTAAATCTAACCGCTCCCCCAGTAAATATTTGCCTTTTGGAATATATACATTCTTCCTCCAACTTTTTGCAGTATTTATGCAGTTATAGAATCCACTCCAATCATCACTTTCATCATCTGGAGTTGCTCCAAAATCAGTTACAGATAATGCATCATCTGGCTTAGGTATTTCAGGAGGCACTTTCTCTAATTCCACAAAATCAATCCCATACTCATAGCTATCATCTCCTATTTTGACAAATCTCAGAGTATCACCTGGATTTAACACTTTTTCTAATTTGAAATGTACTTCATCAAATCGCATCCTTGGTCTTCTCGAGGGAACGTTTGAAGGATCTGAACTCTCGAAATATTGCCAAGCCCAATATGATGTCAGTACAACATCAGTTACTTTTTCCCCATTAACATAAACCCCCAACAAACCATTAACTCCATTACCATCAGGAGAATCTGGCAAAGTAAACCTTATATTAACCCCATCCACACTATCCTTTATGACCCATTCCAAATAAGAACCTTTCTCTAACAACCCAACATAGCACTGATTAGATGCCTCTGAGGCTGTACTGTCTTGGATAAAATCCTTCGATTTATGCAAAACCGCACCCAAGCCCCAACTCCCAAATTCAGCCTCATACCTCTTATATGGTAACTTAGCACCTATTTCACAAAAACCTCTACATGCTAAAACAAGGATTAGTAAGGTTATAGCTACAAGTGTATATCTATTTATCATGATTGGTCTTACCTTGATTTTAAATATTTACCGAATAAAGTTGTCTACACTCAATTCTATTTCAGAAAAACCATCTTTTTAACAACATTTCCAAACCCACTCTCTAACCTGCAAAAATACACACCGCTTGCTAACATAATTCCATTATCATCTTTTCCATCCCAAGTAACTTTGTACAAGCCTATATCCTGCTTACCATTTACAAGTGTTCGAACTATTTGACCCTTCGAATTCACAATACACAACCTAACTTTTGATCTCTGTTTTATTTCGTACTTAATAGAAGTAGTGGAGTTAAATGGATTGGGGTAGTTCTGGTATAGTTTAAAGGCTATAGGGGTTATAGATTTCTTTTCCTTAATACCAACTTCACTCCACCACCTTGGATCTCCAATAGGTTTACCCTCATCATCAACAAAATTTGCACCGTAGGACAAATCAATATAATCCTCAATTGGCCATTCAAATGTAAGCAGAGCCTCTGGTGGTTCATGAAAATAATAAACTCCATCTGCCCATGGATCCCATATTCCATTTAAATTCCCTATAATTACCTGTGGATCACATACCGTCATGTTAAACTGCGGGTCCATATTAACGTTGTTACTATCTACAAAATTAGGATACGCCTCATCATTGTCAAAAAAATGTTCTTCAACATAATCTGGCATCCATTTCTGAGGAAGTACTCCAAAACTATTATTGTTCCACCATTCAATAACTTCCGGGATCCAATAGTAAATGTTATTTTTTAAAGTATATACCCTTTCATCTTCTGTAAAATGACCGTCACCATTCGGATCGTATCCCTTCAACCCACAGAATAGAGAATCCCTAGTCAAAGAATCCAACTCAAATAGGTGCACAAGTCCATGAACATCTCTGGTTGGAACTCTATTTTTCGCTTCATTTTCATCTTCAGATGCCATATAGCAATTATAGAAAATATTGTTTTCTACGTGGCATTCGACAATCCAGTTAAACTGATGAGATTGAGTCCATGTGTTAACTACAGTATTATTTTTAAATTCCCCATATAGCGTTGGGCCCTCACAATCAGCGCAATATCCTCCAACGTTGAAAAAAGTGCTATTCCGACAAATGACACTATCTTTGGGTATCCCTGGGCCTGATTCACAGAATACAGTCCCATTCCATTTGATACCCGGAGTACCAACACTAAAAACCAGACAATTCAATATTTTCCACGTGCTTCTTCCAGAACCAGTCCCTTGAACCGCGGACCAACCCGTATATGGAGCTTCAATAATAAGACCATCAAAGGTATAGCTTGTACCGTCATGATCAACAATATTTATCACCCATTGCCCCGAAGCACCTTCACCATCTGGCCTGATTCCAGTTATCCATAAATTCTTTAAAACAGCACTTTCATGAAATTCAAATATCCATGGCGGGCATGATCCATCTGACTTTAAACCTGGTCTAATTACCGGTGGCCTTTTTTCTTTTGTCGGTTTGGGAGCTACTATATGGATATCTTCATCAAACCGTATAACATTCTCTACAAAATAAACGGAATCCCTATACAACTCGTAAACCTTGTGCTTGTGTTTACCATCTTCATCGACATCATTGTAAATCCAATAATCAAGTGCACCATTTAGAGAACCGTCTGGTTTATGATTCCCAATCAACAACGTATCCCCCTTTTCAATAACACCGGCAGAAAGAATGTTAGTCCAAAACATTGTTATAGTAAAAATAAAAAATAAAGATAAACCTTTTCCTAACATATTGCCTCCCAAATTTTACCTAGCATTTTTATAATTCATATTTTATTCCCAGGTCAATAACTCTACCATAGTACTTTTCGTAAATAGGCAAATGTTCGAACTTTATTACATTTTCTTCATGCTCATTATTTAAATTGCTAATATTTAGGTACAGCTCCATCCCATATTTCGAGAGTTTCTGTCTTATAGATAAATCGTGTCTAAAAAATTTCGTAGAATATCCCCTCAAATCTGAGTACCAATTCGTGTTTGTAAAGATGTTAGATTTATATCGAAATGTCCACCTCATTGAAAACCCCTTGTAATCATATCCCACAGTCAAATTGAGAATATGGTCAGGCTGATATACCATCCTTTCTGTGTAAGTCGTATCCGCATTCTTATATATAAGATTAAAATTCTCATCAAAATCCACTATAACTCTATTCCGGAAATATTTAGTCTCAGAAAAGTTTCTCGTATAGTTTATATTCAACACCAAACCTTTTAGCATTCCAGGCAAATACCAGAAATTGGACATCCACTGTAACTCAACTCCATAATCAATAGCCTCATATTCATTATTTTTAGCAAAGTTAACTGTCCTACCTATGGTTTTTCTGTCCAATCCCTCAAAAAAATCAATCTCTTCATTAGTAATAACCCAGTTACCAGTATAGTAAATCATATCTCTAATTGTTTTATAAAAACCCGAAATGGAAAATAGCCCTATTTTGCTTGATACCAACGCAAGTTCTAAATCGTAATTTCTCGCCTTTTCCGGTTCAAGATTAAAATTATGCCACACAATTGGACCACTTATTGGATTAGTTATCAAAACAGTGGGAACTATATCACTATAGTTTGGTCTCTGTAAAGTATGTGTATATCCTGCTTTTATATTCAACCATTTTTTAGGTTTCCAAACAAGATGGATCATAGGCAAGTAAAATTCATTCTCTCTTCTTTTTTTCGTTTTATACCATTTTCTGAAAGGTAACCAGTCTTGAGTAAGGTCCCTGGCATCGCCTCTATAACCATTATACTTTGTCACGTTCTTCTCATATCGAACACCAGGGATAAAAGTCAAAGACCTCCATTTCAGGGTAAACATCAAATAACCAGCATAATATGTTTCGCTACCATCGTAATCATAGATAATGCTCTCCTTTTGATTCTCATAATATTCTATAGAGTCATTTGGATTATCTTGCAATAAATCATCCAGTCTTTTCATCAAATCGATATCTAATAAAGGTTCTATCAAAAATTTGTCATCCATTATATACAATCTTTTACGATCTCTATCGTACAAATCATATGCAAGGATATAACTTGACCCAGCGCCCAAATTCCAGTAGCTCATATTCCTTGCACACCAAAAAGTTGAAAGTTTATCTCCCTTCTTTAAATCTTCTTCACCAAACTCATAAAAATAAGCATCCCTATTTATAAGGTCCTGATTCAACTGACCGCTTAACATGGCATACAGCACATCTTGGTCATATTTTCTTATCATTTGCTTATACATTCCACCCCATTTTACATCCACTTTAAAACTGGGTAAATTCACAATATCCCGATATTTGAAATCAATTTTATAGATCAAATGCCGTCCATCAGAATCATAACTTCTACGATACAAATCCCCCAACTTCCTATCTATACCAAAATATTTCTCCACCCTATCTTCATACGTATAACTCAGAGTATCTAACACAATCACATTTTGAATATCATAAGGATGTAAATTTTGCCTGACGTTAACATTTGGAGGGAATGACTTATTATCAATATCTACAGCCCATAGATATAGTTGCCCCGGTGTCGAGTTTTTTGATATGGAGTAGCCCAATGAGGAATTTATGCACAACTTACCGATATAATGCTCAATGTCGATAGAATTTGTTAGAACACCTAACGCATTTTTTTCTGCTAAAGCACTAATGGGCGTATTCCTCCACCTCAAGTTAAAACTTATCCCATGTTCGTTTAAAGTTGTCTTTTTTATACTAAAAAATGTATTTGCCTTTATTTTAGTAGCAACCCCCTTATAATCCAAAACCACGGTACCATTATATCTATTTATCCTCCTCTCAATATCCCTAACGCGAACCACATCAGTTAAAACAGGGCCATCTTCTCTCTCTTTCGAATACTCATTATTACCCATTTCTTCTGAACTTGCATCTTTTCTCTCAGCGTCCAGCTGTAAAAATATACCTAGCCTGTTGTTGAAAAAACGCCTACTACCGCTAACGACCACCTTATAGTTACCGAAGTAAGACTTCAAATCATTGTAGCCACCTTGAATAATGACATTAAATCTTGGTTCCTCAGGTGCTTCTCTCACAACAAAATTAACGACACCCCCAGTCGCATTAGCTTCTTTATCTGCAGTTAGAGATTTGTATAGTTCAATACCCGAAAGCATATATTGAGATATCATGCTTAAATCCGTGCTTCTATCATAAGAATCCGTTGGACTCATTGTAATACCATTTATTTGGATTTTGGAATACTTAGGTGCGAGCCCTCTTATCACTAACTTGTTACCCTCACCACCTGACCTCTGTAAAGATACTCCGGGTAGCCTACCTATGGCTTCTGCCGCATTCGCTTCTGGTAATTCTTGAATTTGTTTTGAGGATACTACATTTGCAATGTTTGACAGTGACATCTGCTGGTTTATTGCCTGTATTTGGCCCAGCGCTTGTGCTTGAACAACTACCTTTTTACCTCTGACTGGACTAACTTTAAGCACTATCTCTAAAAATTTTACTTCATTTTCCTTTATGCTTACCTCGACCTTTTCTGTTTTATACCCAATATAGCTTACCATAACTTCATACTTGCCCGGCGGCATAGACGAAATAGTAAACTCACCTTTTGTATTTGATGCAGTCCCGATATTTAAACCCTTAACGATAATATTAGCCCCCGGAAGAGGGTTTCCTTGTTCATCAACAGTTTTACCTGTCAGTATGCCATAATTTAAGGCATCCAACTTGCATATTATAAATAAGAAGGCTACTAAACTAAATAGTAATCTTTTCATAAAAATACCTTGATTATATAAAATAACACCGCCCTACGGGATAGACATAGCAAACCGCTTTTTTACTAACAATTATTATACCAACAAACTCCGAAAAAGTAGATGCCCGAAGAAACTCTAACTCAACCTACTTATATTATCATGATTATAACAAAGCCTTATAACTTTAATAATTGCCTTTCCATTTATCGCTTTTCCCAAAAATAATCTCAGCTGTTCCGAGCTCAGCATACTCATTAGATATAAAATCCCCTTTTCCTATCAACCAAACTATTCTATTAAAACCGTTAAGATTAATCTTTTTATCGAATTGGTCAGAAGTATCTGCCTTTCTTGAAAATTCTATAATTGTTAAGTTATTTTGCTCCTTACCCCTAAAATCTATTATATCATTTTTACCACCTAACACCACATCAGGTATATGATTCCAGTCTCTACCTAAATTAAAACCATCACTCAAATAGACCACCTCATTCTTAACATAACCCAAGACTATATCTGCCTCTTTAAGTTCATCAATAGGTTGAAATCCTAATGCAACCCAACCATTCGTTTTCGCAACTATCTTAAAATCAACAGTATCATTACGTACATTCCAGTACAAATAAAAATTTTCAGACAGTTTCTCATAGCTTCCATATAAAGACTTTTCCTTAGTACACATTGTTGGAAATAAAAGTATAACAACAAAAACCGATTTAAAAACAATATTGCCCAGCAAGTTCGATAGCAATTTCTTAACTCCAAGGAGATATAATAATGTCTGCCAATTTCCTATTATCTAAGAAGAAGCATTTTTTTCATCTCGGATATACCATTACAGGAAATTCTATAAAAATAAACACCTGATGGTAAAGCTCTACCGAAGTTATCTAAACCATTCCACCTTAATATATTTAAACCATTACCCATTTCCCCCTTATAAAGGTTCTTAACCAGCCTCCCTTCAACTGAATAAATATCTACTTTAACTTTACTCTTTTCATTTAATACAATTGGAATCGCCGTAACGTTATTAAAAGGATTAGGATAATTACCGTTCAGAAATATTTTATTCTCAATATTTTGATACACGCTCGAATAAATAAGTTCAAACTTCAAATATTCAAAATTAAAACCACCCCTTACAAAAAGTACTTTAAGTTCATGCATTCCTTTTTCAAGCCTTATACTATCAATTATGATATCGTTCCAAATTTTCCAGCCTCCGGTATTAGGTACTTTTACCTCTGAGACAAGAGGATTTTCATCTACATAGATACTCATTTTACAACCATCATTCGGCGTTGCAACCCTTATCTCCAAATTATAAATGCCCGTTGTGGCCACATCTACACTATACTTTAACCACTCACCATCTTCAATCCACCCTATACTATATCTCACACCTTGAACATCTTCAGATTCTTCAATATCAACTCCATCATTTCTAAATCTACCACCTTTATTCCATGCCACCCAATTGGGATAAGTCGTCATCTGATATTCATTATCACTATAAGCAATCCCATTTCCCCCTAAATCATAATAAACAGCAGGTATTAGCCCAGGAATATTCAGTTCCTCAAATGGCTTATTAACGCTTTTAAAGTCATCATCTAATAAAGCAGCTACAACATCCCTTCTAAATTCACAACTATCCATATCTAATTTCTTTGCCAAGTTAAAAAGTGCAAGTTTTGCAAATTCCGGTGAAGGTTTGGAAGCCCTCTCATTCCAATAGTCCAGAATTCTTTGATATTCACGCGTTAATTCAACAGAATATATCACCGACGTAGCATCGATTTTTTTATATGTCCACCAATTCCAACTGATATTATTATTCTCTGCTATATCTATTACTTTTGAAAACCAGTGGTTTGAATTTTCACCAAACTCTCCCAACCACAACGGCCTTAAAGACCTCAGTGACATATCCAGATAGCTGGTAATAGAACTTTTTATTGGTTCGTTCCAATATTTATGAAAAGCATAAGACATGTTCAAATCAAATGGTGGTTCTAGATTCGAAAAATCAGTAGCATACCAATTACCCTCAATAAAAAGTATATGCTCATCACCATTTTCCCTTATTTCATCTTTTATCCTAATATAGAGCTCTCTTAAATCATTCGTCGAATATCCTTCTGGCAAAACTGGTTCATTAAGTAAGTCATAACCTACAATGGCTTTTTCCTCTTTATACCTCTCAGAAATAAAATCCCAAAATTCTATAGTCTTATCTTTATTCTCTTCATATATCCACAGTTCAGCTCTTCCAGGACTATCGCTAATATTTCCAGGATTTTGTCCTCCCGGTGCACAATGTAAATCCAATATAAGATACAATCCATACCTCTTACACCAGTTCAGAAGCGAATCCAGAATTATTATCCCTTCACTGTTATAACTAAAGGACATATCGGTGTCAGTAAAAAGAGCATAATGGAGGGGAATTCTTATAGAATTAAAACCTAACTCTGCAATTCTTTTTATATCTTTCTCCTGTACAAAATATTTCCTATACAGCTTAAAAAACTCCTCTGTATCCTTCTCTCCTATGAGATCTTCAATCATCTCCTTTATAGAAGTAGGTGAACCGTACCCAGGCATACGTAGCATGTATCCTTCTGGAACCAGCCATCCACCCAAACCTATTCCTTTGAAAATTATCTCATTCCCAGAAGTGTCTATGAATACAAAACCGCGAGCCTTTACAAATTCCCCGGAGTAAACATTTAAAACACCCAGAATAAAAACAAAATAAAATAAGATTACCTTTCGCATCGAATAAGTCACATTAAAACACTTACATACTTTCATAGCCTATTTCAAAAATGTTACTTTTTTACGCACAGTACCATAATTCGAGTCAATTCTCAAAATATACATCCCTGAATGTATATCTTTACCATATCTATCCATCCCATTAAATTGCAGTATATGTTGCCCTAAACACAGATAATTGTTGTAGACTTCATTGACCAAATTGCCACATAAATCATATATCGAGATTTGAAAATCACTCTCCTTCTTAACGTTAAGCGCAATATTCAAATGGCTATTAAAGGGATTAGGATATGCATTTAGCAATTCAAAACCATCACAAAACAAATCATTTTCATCTATCCAGCTATACCCTGGATTTTCAGGAGTTGTTAAACACAATATCATAAACCCATCTTTAAATACAACATTGTCGGGGATAAAGTCACAATTATTTCCTTCAAACGTATGTGTCGCCTTTTGCCATCTTTGAGTATCAAAATAATCAAAATTGTCTTCCCACTCAAAACTGAACTTATTTCCCCAACCATAGTTACCATTTTCTGGATCGTACCTGTAATATCTAACCCAATCATATACAGCATATCTTGGCAATAGAGTGTCACTAAATTCTCCAGCCCAATCCTTTGCAGTTGGTTGCCACAGATTCATCATAATTTTTTGGGGTTTATTCAGCTGGGCTATATGTTCTCCCACTTGAATAGTTAATTGAACAGAATCAACATACCAGGCAACATAATTTGGGGTCCACTCTATAGCGTAAACATGAAAACCATCATGGGGGCTGAAACTTAAAGGCTTTAATTCTACATGGTCCTCTCTTCCAGGAGTTATAGTATTGAATTGCACATTCTTTTCATATCTACCAAGTACTTCTATATCGATCTCATTCCAATCATCCAAAGAGCTAACATTGTCATAAAAGGTAAAGAAAGAAGAAACAATCCCACTTCCTCTTGCGCTCTTGAACCTTACTTCAAAACGACCATACAGAAAAGACCTAATAGTCCTTAATTCTCCCCCTCTATAGGGTTTACAGTTTAACCAACTTTGAAAGACGAAAACAAATATCAAAGCAGATATTCCTGCCCTACTTTTCAATTTTTCTCCCATAGTCAATCCTATCGTACGAAGTTAAAATTGGGAAAGATGGAACAACAACGGGATATGGCATGGATAATTCAAGAACAGACATGTCAATTCTTGTAATATTAATTCTTTCTAGCATATCCGTATTAATTTTTATTTTATCACTATATCTATCCGCAAGATTCTTAAAATACGGATTTAATAAAGTATCCAATACCGGCATATAGTTATTACCCAATACATTTTTCACACCTCTCATTTGCAACAATCTACCTCTATGAGAAATTGCCAGTAAATTATCTTTCCACATATCTGTATAATGCCTAACACTTTCTATTTTATCATAACCTCTTTTATATGCATCCTGAGTTATATAATAGTCACGGATCAAGTCAACAATCGCAAATTTCAATTGTTGTAAATATTCCCGATTTTTAAACCTTCTTTTTCTAAAAACTAACGGATGTCTACTCACCAAATTTTTAAACTCTTTAACTGTCCATACTTTCCCGTCAACAGTAAAAAAGGGCTCCTCACTTATGTCATCAAAAATTCCTGAGAGCGTATCAAGAGCAGGTCTTGTCTCTACATCCCATAAGGCTGAATTAAACAGCTCCTTTTTCTTTATGTTTAAGTAGATATCCGACAATCTTCGTGCTATTGCAATGAAAACAATTTCGTTAAAAACTACCTCTTTCCCCGCCATAATACCTTTCACAACAACAGAATAAATACTATCCGCTTTATAAAGCTTCAAAAACCTCTCCACATCTTCCCAATGGGCTGATTTCTGTTTTTCCGTTACAGGAACCCTTGTCACCCAGCCTTTGACCCTCATCACAATATACTTACCCTCAGTCGTTCGAATGGGACCTATCACGCTGCCTTTTCCATACTCTTGGAAGAACAGAACCTTAACTACTTCGGGGTCCGAAATCATATCAAGCTTCACATTTATTGTGGGAATCGAATCAGCTTTGAAATTTGCGTAGAAAAATCTATAAAATTCTTCGCCCGTTTTTATCTCCTTCTTCGCTTTATTCAAAATTACTGTATCATCAAAAGTAAAATATTCTATTTTGTACTCCCTCAGTGAATTTTTATAATATCGTTTTATCTCTTCAGTATCCAGTTTTACTTTACTGTAAGCCGTAAGATAATAATGCCATTTCCGCATTGCCTGTTCTTTTCTGCCTATCAAATAGTTCCTAACATTTTCATTTTCTAAAACTGATTTGTTGCTTTTTTCTTCCTCCAAAGCAAAAAGCTTTTCAGCTATCAATGTATTCAGTATTATCTTTTTATGCACGTAGTAATTCTGTCGACAGTAAGGAGGTCTTGGGGTATACTCAGCTCTTCTTATAAATTCATCCTCCATTATATACCTATTTCCAACCTTCGCAATAATTTTATTCTTATCAATTTTGGGGAGATTTCTAGAACAATAAGAAACGACTAATAATAAAAAGAGACAAGTTAGGTATCTTCTCAGCATTTACCTGCTAAAGCCCAAATCCAATTGTGTATACGTTATAATTACCGAGAATTCCTAGTCTCCTATAAGCATAATCAATAGTAAGTCTGGATTTCCTCGGCATTCTTATCTTCAATCCAAACCCAAAAGTAGGACCGTATTCAGAGTAGGGCATAAAGAGCGCCTTGTAACCACCTCGCAAGAACAAACTTCCAAGGGTGAAAACTTTTAACTCATACTGCACACCCAGGTTGAGATATTCCGTATTATTATTTGGGTGGATTGCATCAACTGACAACAACAGATTTTGATAACTTGATACAATCGGCTTATAGGAAACCCCTATCCTGAATATCAAGGGTAATTCCCAGCTCTCGGTCTCAAATTTCCCCTCTGTATCACCATAGTTACCGGCTTCGTCAGGGCTAATATCTATTGGATTAAGCAAATCAATTCCATCATACTTCATCTTAGTTCCGTAGTTTGAGATGCTCATACCTATCGTTAATCCATCCCCTCTTTCACCTGAAACAGTGAAAAACCCAGTATTCACAACTACACCTAAATCAACCGCAAAAGCATTAGCAGTACAATGCCAAATTTGGGATGAAATTAATTTTACACTTGCACCAAATGAAAACCACGTAGTAAGCTTTCTTGCATAAGACATTCCCAATGAATACTCGTTCGCAGTATAAACCTCACCTGTGCCATCTTGATAAGCCACGGTTGTTACCGGTATATCCCCGTAATTTATCTGAGTTAGGGACAATGCAAAATTCCCAATTGAAGGAATGCTTATACCACCTGCAGCATGAATTAAGTTTATATCTACCAACCAGGGTTGATAAGAGAATGTTACTTCATTTCCCCTCATAAAAGCCAGGCCTGCAGGATTCCAATAGACAGCTTCAATTCCTCTTCCCACGCTGACATATGCATCTCCCATGGATATTGCAGAGCTCGACATCCCTATTTCTAAAAAATTAGCAGCTGTCGTCCCAACTCTATTAGGTTTTTGCTGCGGAAAAAGTAACGTAAAGAAAACCGCTATTACTAAAATACTTCTCTCTTTCATAGTCTCCCTACTTAATTATTGCAAATTTTCCCATTACCTCATCACCTGTTTCTTCTGCTTTTATGTGATAAATATACATACCGGCTGCTATTTCAAGCCCCTCTCTTGTCAACATATCCCATATATATATACCATTATCATTCGGATTATTCACGTGAATTTCTCTTACCAGTACACCACTAACTGTAAATATTTTGATAGTACATTTAGCCGGTATATTTTTAAACATCAATCTCCTGGGCTGATTAAGATAAGGATTTGCAACCGCTGGCTCTAAGGTATTTGTGCATATGTAGGGGTTAGGCACAACTTTTACATTTTTCAAACTATTCTTCAACTCTTCTTTATCAATAGAGTCAGATACACTAACATGAAAATACAAAGTATCACTCAGCCAGAACGGCCTTCTAAAAGTAACCTTATAAACACCATTATTGGTTACTGAACTATTACCTGTGAAATCTATTGAAAAGATTGTTCCCGCCCAGTTTCTATTCGTATCAAGAGCACCAACTAGAATTTTATCTGTAAGTATATCAAAATCCCCACTGCCATCTATATCGTATATCAACACATCCATCTTTTCAAACTCACCATTTTCATCTCTAAAAAGCCTATTATAGACCGTAAAAGGAACTGTTTCGTGCTTCAAAATTCTTTTCGACGATATCCTTTTATCATTTTCATCTCTTATGCCTACATTGTCATCAGTTTCGCCAGTATATTCATCACCAAAAACGATATCATACTCCCATGGGAAATACCTTGATTCTCTTAAAGAAGGCATCACAAATATAGTATCATAACCTTCCACCCAACCACTGGACGAAAAATCATACTCAGGAGTTTCAACTTCCAGATTTATCCTCAATCTCAATCCATCAAAAACATCTGTAGAAAATTCCTCTCCGGCTCTAAGAGTATAATAATCCAAAGAATCTCTGTATACTACATTATCTCCAGAATAATGACTTTCGTTTTCATAATATACAAGCACCGTATCTTCAGTTATATCATACACCCTTAAACCTTTCGTGGTATAAATCAGTCCATGATCATAATCCTTGATTACCTCTGGCAATCCACCGACATTTTTAACTGTATCAATATCGAACACCACACAATAATCGTGTCCATCCTTTATGCTTCCTGAGGCTAAAATTTCAGGAATTACATTTCCAGTTCCTATACTATACAGCCCCTTTCTTACTTTAATGTCAGGTGGCACATATCCTGCAGAAACAGGTTTGGGAACGACAATTGCGATATTCTTCCCATAACCAATAACTTTCTCATTCTCATCTAACTCAATCACAAGATTATTCTCAGATGGTGCTATCCCAGGCCCAATATCCGG